>WGAB01000097.1 GCA_015489295.1 Caldifarciminota bacterium | reverse complement strand
CCGCCGCATCGCGCCCAAGGTGGTGGACACCTCGGCCCTGATTGACGGCCGCATCCTGGATGTGGCCCGCACCGGCTTTCTGGAGGGAGACCTGGTGGTACCCCGGTTCGTGCTCCGCGAACTCCAGCACATCGCCGACTCCAAGGAGCACGCCCGCCGCGTCAAGGGTCGCCGCGGCCTGGATGTGCTCCGAGAACTGCAGCAGATCCCCGGGGTCCGCGTGGAGATTTACAAGCAGGATGTGCCGGGCCGGGCCGTGGACCACAAACTGCTGGAACTCTGCCGCCGCCTGGGCGCTAAACTCATCACCGTGGACTACAACCTCAAGAAGCTGGCCGAAGTGCAGGGCATTCCTGTGCTGAACATCAACGAACTTTCCACCGTGCTGAAGCCCCGGTTCACGGGCGGCGAGGAGATCACGGTCAAGATCCAGAAACAGGGCAAGGAGGCCCACCAGGGCGTGGGCTACCTGGAGGACGGCACCATGGTGGTGGTGGAAAACGGGGCCCAGTACATCGGCCAGACCGTGCCCTGTGTGGTCACCACCTACCTGCAAACCGACGCCGGTCGCATTGTCTTCGCCCGCCCGAAAAAGTGAACATGCCCCTCCGGCTTGAGGAGATCCGGGCCTTTGATCCCCTGGCCCGGCCCGCCTGGGCCCGGTCCCTGACAAGCCGCCTGGCGCCCGGATACGAGCACCCGGCTCGGGCCTTTTTCCGGCTCCTAGCCCGGGAAAATCGGGAACCCATGCGCTGGCTGGACCTGGGCGCCGGCCGGAACTGGCTCATCGGCGTGTTTGATGAGGCCCACGACGAAGACCTCGCCGTAGGTGCCGACCTGGAGGTTCCTCCAGACCTGCAGCACCGGCACCGCTTCGTGGTGGCCGACGCGTATCACCTGCCCTTCGCCGACGGCACCTTCCACCTGGTCACCGCCTACTGGGTGGCCGAACATATCCAGAACCCCGAGGCCTTTCTCGCCGAGGTGGCCCGCGTGCTCCGGCCAGGCGGTGCCCTGCTCCTGAGGACCACCAACCCCCGGTCGCCGGTAACCCGCCTGGCCCGCCTGCTGCCCGAGGGCCTGAAACGCCGCCTGCTCCGACGGTTCCTTCGGCCGGGCCAGGTGCTCTATCCCACCTACGACCGGCTGAATCACCCCCGGGTGCTGCGGCAGATGCCGCCCCGGTTCGGCCTGGCCCCCGAAGCCATGGTGTTCTCCGAAGCCCTCTGGCTCTACCACCCGTTCACTGCCCTGCTGAGCCTGGCCTACTGGCACCTCACCCGGCCGTGGCCCGGCCTGCGGACCGACATCGTGGCGCTTTTCCGCAGGGTCCCATGAAGGCGTGGTTCCGAAGATACTCCCGAAGTCTCGTGCCTCTGGCCCTGGTGTTCGCCCTGGTGGCCTATGCCCTGCTGCTCATGCACACCATCCCCAACCTGCTGCTCCGGGTGCAGGCCCGCGAAGGCTGGGCCCTGATGCGCGTGCTGCTGCACAGCCTGGAGGTTTCCAAGGCCACGGAAACCGAAATGGGCCGGCTCACGGCCGAGGGGATGCTGGCCTCCGCGCGGCTGCTCGCCCGGCTGGCCCGGCCCTCGCCCGATCTTCTGGCCTATGCCGCCCACCTGAACCACTGGTACGAGGTCCAGGTGCTGGATTCCGGGCTGCGGGTGCTGGCCTCCTCCCAGGGGCTTCGGCGCCCGGCCGTGCCCCGCGATTCCCTGGAACACATCCTCACCCAGGGAGGCGAGGGCCTGATCCTGATGGGCGACACCCTGGCCGTGGTGGTCCCCGCCGAAAACCGACGGCTCCTCGTGGCCACGGCCTCGGTACAGCGGCTCCTGGACCTGAAACGACGCTACGGCCTGCAGGCCACCCTCCAGGCCCTGGGGCGGTCGCCGGGGCTTCGGTATGTGGCGTTCCAGAGCCCCGACGGCGAGGTGCGCTACGGCGTACCCGAGGCGCTGCGCCTTCGCCCGCCGTCGCAGGACCCCTGGCTTCTGAAAACGCTGCAACGCGGAAAAATCCGCGAACGCCTCACCCGCGATCCCTGGGGCCACCGGGTACTGGAACTCGTGGCGCCCCTGGAGTACGAAGGCCAAACCGGCCTGCTGCGCCTGGCCCTGAGCCTGTCGGTGTACGAACAAACCCTGTGGGGGCTCATCTTCGTGGGGCTGGGCCTCCTGATCCTGGCCGTCGCCGTGGCCTATCTAACCTTCCGGCTGGGCCGGGAACGCACCCGCTGGCTCGCCCAGGAGGAGAGCCGCCGCCAGACCCTGGAGCATCTGCCCCTGGCCGTCCTGGAACTGGATCGCCGGGGCACCGTCACCTTCGCCAACAGCCGGGCCCGCCTGCTCACCGGCCTGAGCCCGGGCATGCCGATGCACCGAAGGATTCCGCCGGACCTCCTGCCCCTGGAATCCTGCGACGACCTGTGCCAGGGTGAACTCCACTGGCAACAGCGACACCTGGCCTACGCCCTGCTGCGGCGGCCCGAGGGTTGGCTCCTGGTGCTCCAGGACCTGACCCCACAGAAGCTCCTGGAACGCCGGGCCGAGGAGGCCCGGGAACTGGAAAGCCTGACCCGGCTCATCGGCGGCATCGTGCACGAGCTCCGCAGCCCGCTGAACGCCCTGGCCATCCGGATCCAGAGCCTGCTCCTCGGGGAAACCCTGAGCCCGGAGCACCGCGAGGCCCTGCAGCACGCACTGGAGGAAATCCGCCGGATGGAGCAAACGGTGCGACGGGTGCTGGATCTCTCGCGCCCGTACCGTTTGAAGCCCGAATCCCTGCGCCTGCGGGAGTTCCTGGAGGAGGTGCTGGCCGGCTTCCGGGCCCGCGCCAAAGCCGAGGGGCGGCACTGGCACGAAGATCTCCAGATTCCGCCTGAATTCACGCTGGAGGCCGACCCACGGGGCCTGCGCACCGCCCTGGAAAACCTGCTGGAAAACGCCTTTGAGGCCACCGGCCCCGGCGACACGATCACGGTGCGGGCCTACCAGACCCCCGAGGGCCGGGTGGCCTTAGAGGTTCAGGATACCGGCCGGGGGATTCCGCCGGACCTCCAGAGCCGGGTGTTTGAGCCCGAGTTCAGCACCAAGCCGGGCGGCCTGGGCCTGGGGCTTCATCTGGTGCGCCGCGTGGCCGAGGCCCACGGGGGCCGCGTGGAACTCCGGTCGCAACCCGGCAGGGGCACCACCGTTAGAATATTCCTGTGAAACCCCAGGTGCTCGTGGTGGAAGACGATGCCGGCCAGGCCCGCGCCCTGGCCGATTTCCTGAAGGCCCGGGGCTTTCGGGTGACCGTGGCCGCCACCGTGGCCGAGGCGTGCCGGGCCCGCGGCATGGACCTGGCGCTTGTGGACCTCCGGTTGCCCGACGGCGACGGCCTCACT
>WGAB01000096.1 GCA_015489295.1 Caldifarciminota bacterium | reverse complement strand
GCACCAGCCCCCCGACGACGGTCAGGATGCCCGCCCCGGTGGGCGCCTGGGGCCCCACGACGGCCAGGCTCCCCATGAGCCAGCGCACGGTTTCGTAGGCGCGGGTGTAATCCGCCAGGTACTGGAGCAACATGACCAGGGCGGCGAACAGGAAGTTGAGCACCACCCCCGAAAGAAGCAGTGCCATGAGGTTCACTTGGCCCCGAACCCAGGCGATCCGATAACTCAGGCCCAGGGCCAGCAACGCCCCCAGCGAGGCCAGCCCGAAGTAGCCCGGCAACCCGAGCCAGGAGGCCGACCATCCGAGGGCCACAGCCAGGGTGCCGCCGAAGGCCGCGCCTCCGGCCACCCCCAGGGTCAAAGGCGACGCCAGGGCGTTCTGGAACAGCGCCTGGAGCACCACGCCGGCCAGGGCCAGCGCGCCTCCGACAAAGGCCGCCATGGCCACCCGGGGCAGGCGGAGCAGCAGCAGGATTTTGCCCGAGCCTGTGGCCAACGGTGGCCAGCCCAGCGTGGCGGACGCCCCCGCCAGAAACAACACCCCAAAACCCAGGGTCACCAGGGCCGACCGTCGGCTCATGGCTCCCCTCCTCCGGGCAACAGTGCACAAAAGCGGCCCCGTTGCACCACCTCCAGGGGCACCCCGAACAGGCGTTCCAGGTGTGTGGATTCCAGGGCCTCCACACCCGGTGTCTCCCACAGGATCCGGCCCGCCTTCAGGCCGATCACCCGGTGAAAGAAGTCGCAGGGCAGCACCGGATCGTGGCTCACCAGGAGGCCGCCTCGCCCCTCCTGTCGCAGCCGGGCCAGGGTTTGCCAGAGGAGGTGTTTGTGGGCCGGATCCAGGTGCGCCGTGGGTTCGTCCAGCAGGAAAAAGGCCGGTTCCTGGGCCAGGGTACGAGCCAGGAAGGCCAGCTGGCGTTCGCCGCCCGAGAGGGCGTTGAGGGGGCGGCGGGCCAGGGGCGCAAGGTGCAGGGCTTCCAGATAAGCGGCCACCGATCCCGGCGCGCCGAAGCGCCAGCGACCCTGGGCCACCACCTCTTCGACGGTAAAGGCGAAGGCCGTTCCGGGGATCTGGGGCAGGTAGCCCAGGCGGCTGGCCCGTTCCCGCGCCGGCCACCGTTCCACGGGACGGCCGTCCAGGAGCACGGCACCGGTTTCCGGCCGGAGCCAGCCCACCAGCAGCCGCAGCAGGGTGGATTTGCCGGCGCCGTTGGGCCCCAGTACCAGGGTCCAGCAGTCGGCCTCCAGGGTCAGCGACAGGTGCCGAACCACACCGGGCTTGCCGGGGTAGCCGGCGCTAACCTCCTGAACCTCCAGAAAAGGGGCCATGCCGTGGGGAAATTCTACGGGAAACCGGCATCCTCCGGATTGCGGAAAAAGGGATTTTCGTTGACACTCCGGGGGGAATCCCGTAAATTCAGGGCATGGAACAGGTTAGCCCGACCCGAATGAACCTCCTGCTGAAGCGGCGGCAGATCAAGATCGCGCAGCAGGGGGCGGCGTTGCTGAAAAACAAGCGGGACGCTTTGCTGAACGAGTTCATGGGGCTCATCAAGCCCCTGCTGGAGGATCGGCGCAAGCTGGACCAGCGGCTCCGCCACGCCCTGGTGTTCCTGGCGCGTACCATGGGCGTGGACGGGCCGGAAACCCTGGAATCGGTGGCCCTGGCCTCGCCGCCGGCCCCGCCACTCAAGGTGGAGGAAAAGCGGGTGTGGGGCGTGAAACTTCTGGACATTGACGCACCGGAAATGGTGCGTTCGCCGCTGCAGCGGGGCTATGCGCCCGTGTCGGTTTCGGCCCGGGTGGACATGACGGCCGAGGCCTTTGAAGAGGTGATCGACCTCATCATCCAGGCAGCGCCCAAGGAGATCCGGCTCAAGCGCCTGGGTGAGGAGATCAAGAAAACCACGCGGCGGCTTAACGCGCTCGAGCAAAAGCGCATTCCCGAGCTCAAGGCGCAGGTGGCGTTCATCCGTCAGGTGCTGGAAGACCGGGAGCGCGAGGACAAGTTTCGGATGAAGAAACTCAAGGCCAAGGGAGGCGAAAACCATGGCGCATAAAAAGGGCATGGGGAGTACCCGGAACGGCCGGGACTCCATTTCCAAACGGTTGGGCGTAAAGCGCCACGACGGCCAGTTCGTGCGAGCCGGCCACATCCTCGTCCGCCAGCGGGGCACCAAGTTCCACCCCGGCTACAACGTGGGCCGTGGGGGCGACGATACCCTCTTCGCCCTGGTGGACGGCACCGTGCGGTTTGATCGCCGGCGCGGTCGGGTGTATGTGTCGGTGATTCCCTCCGCCTCTTGATTCCCCGTCGGATCCTTTTTCCCGGCATCCTGTTCCTCCTCCTGGAGGGGTGCTGGAACCCCTTTCATCCGCCCCTTCGGGAGGAGGAACTGTACGGGGTTCCGGCAACGCCGGAACAGGTCATTGAGAACCTCCGGCGGGCCTACATGAGCCGCGACCTGGAGGGCTATCTGGCCTGCCTGGACCCCGATTCCTTTCGCTTTGTGTTTGACGCCCGCGAGGACAGCATCCAGGAGATCCTGCGGGAATACTGGGGCCTGGACAGCCTGGTGTGGGGGTACACCGAGGAAAAACTTTCGGCCCAGGAACTCTTTGCCTCGGTGGACCAGATCAACCTGACCCTTGTGCTCCGGGGCCGCACCACGGATTCCTCGGGCACCCGGGTGCGTCTTCTGTACGATTACCTGCTCACGCTGGAACCTCCCCTGCCCGAGGCCGACATGGCGGAAGGCCGGGCGCTCTTTCTGCTGGTCCGGGATCCCCAAACCCACTACTGGCGCATCCGGGAATGGCAGGACTACGCCCTGGTGCCGGGCCGCTGATCACCACTCCCCAAGAAATAGATCCTGGAAGCCCGAAAAATCCCTGAAAAATCCTTGACTTTCAGGCATTTTTGCCGTATCCTTGCGGGCGAAATGAGGATCCTCCACCTCCACCTGATAAACTTCCGGAACTTCGCCGAGAGGAGTTTTTACTTCGCAAAAACTCTGCAAGTGATTACCGGCCCCAACGGCTCCGGAAAAACCAACCTGCTGGAAGCCGTCGGGTATCTCTCTCTCGGAAAATCTTTTCGGCGGACCCCGGACGAGGCCGTGGTCGCCTGGGGCGCCCGGCACTTTCTGGTGGAGGGGGAGGTGGAAGACGCGTTGGGCGTTCGGTACCGGCTGAAGGTGCGGTACCACGAGGGCCGCAAGCAGGCCTTTGTGAACGGCAAACGGGTGCGCGCGCTGCGCCAGCTGTTTGAGGTGTTTCCGGTGGTCCACGCGGACCCCCTGGAAAACGCGGTGATCCGCGGCGATACCGAGGAACGGCGGGATTTCTTTGACGATTACCTGGCGCTCCTGGACCCCGGGTATCAGCGGGCTCTGGCCGCCTATCGCCGGGCGCTGCGCCAGAAGAACATGGCCCTGAAAACCCCGGAGGCGCCCCTGGAACACTGGAACCGGCTGATGGAACACCACGGCCACTACCTCGTGGAACAACGGCAGCGCTGGATACAGCGGCTCAACGACATGCTGCGCAACGGCAAACGCCAGATTCTGCCGGTGGAACCGGTTCAGGTGGAATACGAGCCCTCGGTGCGGCTCCAGGAGGGGCTCCTGGACCGGTTCGCGGCGGAAGAGCGCGAACGCGGGGTGGCCCTGTACGGCCCGCACCGCGACCGGTTTCACCTGCTGTACCGCTCCTATCCCCTGGAGGAGGTGGCGTCCCACGGCGAGCGCTGGCTCATCTACTACACGCTGCTGCTCTCGTTGCGGGACCTTCTGGCGCGCACCCTGAACCGGATGCCGGTGCTGCTCCTGGACGAGCCGTTCCATGTGCTGGACCCGGCGTTCATCCGTCGGTTGGCCCTGGGCCTGGAGGGTCAGGTGATCGCCACCGCCGTGGCCTATCCCGGTCTGGGGGAGGAACTGAGCCTATGGAAAAACTCGGCGATCCTTTGAACCGAATCCTGCATCGCCTGGGCCTGGACTGGCTGGAGGTGCGGGAGGCCGTGCTCCAGGAAACCCGGAACTTCCTGGAGCACCGGGGCCTGGCCCGGGGTGTCGGCCTCGGGTTCCGGCAGGGCATCGTGTACCTTGAGGCCCGCTCCGGCCCGCTGCGCCAGGAACTGTCGCTGCTCCAGGGAGAACTCCTGGGGCACCTGCGGCAACGCTGGGGAGATCGGATTCGGGATGTGAAAATCCTGCGAGGGAGGAAACGATGACGGCACCGAAGTACACAGCAGAGTCCATCCGCGTGCTGCGAGGCCTGGAGGGGGTTCGGCACCGTCCGGCCATGTACATCGGGGATGTGGGCAAACGGGGACTGCATCACCTCGTCTTTGAACTGGTGGACAACGGCATCGACGAGGCCCTGGCCGGCTATGCCACCCGCCTGTGGGTGGTGATCCACCGCGACGGCTCGGTGACGGTGGGCGACAACGGCCGGGGGATTCCCGTGGACCTTCATCCGGAACTCGGCATCCCCGGCGTGGAGGTGGTGATGACCACCCTGCACGCCGGCGGCAAGTTTGATTCCAAGATCTACCAGATCTCGGGCGGCCTGCACGGGGTGGGCGCCTCGGTGGTATGCGCCCTTTCCGAGTTCCTGCGGGTGCGGGTCAAGCGCGACGGCAAGATCTACGAACAGGAGTTCCGCCGCGGCCAGAAGGTGACCGAACTCAAGGTGGTGGGGGAAACCGACGAGACCGGTACCGAGGTCACCTTCAAGCCCGACCCCGAGATCTTCACCAAAACCACGGAGTTTGACTACCACCTGCTGCGGGACCGGCTCCAGGAACTGGCCTTCCTGGTGCCGGGCCTGGAGATTGAGGTGCGCGACGAGCGCACGGGCAAGGTGGAGGTCCTGCACTACGCCGGCGGCCTCAAGGAGTTCGTGCAGTACCTGGACGAGGGCCGCGAGCCTCTGCACGAGCCCTTCCACATGCGCACCCGGCGCGATTCCGTAGAGGTGGAGATCGCCCTGGAGTACAACAAGGGCTTTGTGGAAACCGTGCTTTCCTTTGCCAACACCATCCACACCCATGAGGGCGGCACCCATGTCACCGGATTCCGCACCGCCCTCACCCGGGCCCTCAACGACTACGGCAAATCGCAAAACCTCTTGAAAAAGCCCCTGTCGGGCGAGGATGTGCGGGAGGGGCTCACCGCGGTGATCCATGTCAAACTGCCGGATCCCCAGTTTGAGGGCCAGACCAAAACCAAGCTGGGCAACGGCTACATCAAGGGCGTCGTGGATTCGGCCTTTTACGAGTACTTTTACCGGTTCCTCGAGGAAAACCCGAAGATCGCCCAGCTGATCCTGGACAAGGCGGTGCTGGCCCAGCGGGGCCGAGAGGCCGCCCGCAAGGCCCGGGAACTCACCCGGCGCAAGAGTTTCCTGGAATCCGATTCCCTGCCCGGCAAACTGGCCGACTGCATCACCCGCGAGCCCGATCGGGCCGAGCTGTTCCTGGTGGAGGGCGAATCCGCCGGCGGCTCGGCCAAGCAGGCCCGGAACCGCGAGTTCCAGGCCATCCTGCCCCTGCGCGGCAAGATCCTGAATGTGGAAAAGGCCCGGCTGGACCGGTCGCTGTCCAATGAGGAGATCAAGACCATCATCATGGCCATCGGTGCGGGCATTGGCGAGGAGTGCGACCCCAAGAAGTCGCGCTACGGCAAGATCATCCTCATGACCGACGCCGACGTGGACGGCGCCCATATCCGCACCCTGCTGCTCACCCTCTTTTACCGCCTGATGCGGCCGCTGGTGGAACAGGGGTACCTGTACATCGCCATGCCCCCGCTGTACCGGGTGCAGAAGGGCAAGAAGTCGTGGTACCTGTACTCCGACGAGGAACTGGAAAAACTGCTGGAGGAACTGGGCACCACCGAGGTGCGGATCCAGCGGTACAAGGGCCTGGGTGAGATGAACCCGGACCAGCTGTGGGAGACCACCATGAACCCGGAAACCCGCACCCTCAAGCGGGTGACCCTGGAGGATGTGGCCGAGGCCGAACGGCTGTTCTCCATCCTGATGGGCGACAAGGTGGAACCCCGCCGCAAGTTCATCGAGGAAAACGCCAAACTGGTGATGAACCTGGACGTATGACCGAACGGGAACGCATCCTGAAGCTCCTGGAGGAGGGCAAGATCACGGCCGACGAGGCCGTGCGTCTCCTGGAGGCCCTGGGCAAAAGTTCCTCGGCCGCCGAGCCCCTGCGGCGCGGCGTGCAGTACGTGAATACCCTGTTCCGCAACGTGTTCCGCTCGCTTCCCCTGATGCTCCGGGAGGTGGTGCGGAACCCGCTGGAGGAGCCCGTGGACCTTACCCTGGAGGTCGACGAGGGGTTCACCCTTCGCCACGTGGGCGGCGACCTGACCCTTCGGTTCGTGGATTCTCCAAAGGCCCGTCTTCAGGCCCGGGGCTATGTCCACCGCAACGGGCAAACTGTAGAGGTGGTATCCGAGGAGAGCCTGCTGGAGTTTCCGGAAACCGCACGGTTTCACCTGGAGCTCGCCGGTGGCGACCTCCGGGCCGAGGGCAAAACCGCTGGCGGCCGGGCCGAGGTGGTGGGCGGCGACCTCCTGTGGCACCTGCAGGGCCTTACCGGCCCCCTGGAAATCCACGCGGAAACCGGCGACGCCGAAATCTCGATGCCCGCCGATCTGTTTCAACACCTGAACCTGGAGGTCACGGTGTACCAGGGAACCCTGCAGGTTCCTGGCGAAGCTCCCCAGGGGACCTGGCGTAGAGAGGGGCCCGGCCCCACCCTGAAGGTTCAGGTGGTTTACGGCGACTGCCGGATCGCCCTGCAGTAAGGCAACGGAGGAGGTGGGAAGGTCATGGGCAAGCTTCTGATCCTCTTTGGGTTGCTTCTGGTTCTGATCGGGCTGGTGCTGAGCCTGGTGGAACACTTGCCCCTGGGCCGCCTGCCCGGCGATATCGTGATCCAGCGGGGCAACTGGACCCTTTACCTGCCCATTGCCACCTCGATCCTGCTCTCCGTGGTGCTCACCCTGCTGTTGAACCTTCTGTTCCGCAAGTGACCCGCCTGGATCGGTACCTGCTGGCCGAACTCGGCCCTCCCTTCCTGGGGGGCCTGGTCACCATGACCCTGATCCTCCTCCTGGACCGGCTCTTTGACCTCATGGAAATGATCTTCCGCAAGGGCCTCAGTGTGGGCATCGTGGTGGAGGTCTTCGGCCTGTCGCTGCCCTTTATGCTGGCCCTTACCGTGCCCATGGCGGTGCTCATCGCCGTGCTGGTCACCTTCGGGCGCCTTTCGGCCGACTTCGAGATCCTGGCCCTCAAGAGCCTGGGCGTGAGCACCCTCCGCATCCTGCGGGCCCCGCTGGCCGCGGGTGTGGCCGTGTTCGTGGCCATGGCCGTCTTCAACAATACCGTGCTGCCCGAGGCCAACCACCGCCTGAAAAACCTCCTGATCGACATTGCCCAGAAGAAGCCCACGGCCTCCCTGGAGGAACGGGTGTTCAACCGGCTGGGCGAAACCCTGCTGTACATTGGCGAAAAGAACGACCGCACCGGCAAAATCTACCAGGTGCTCCTGGAGGAAAAAACCCGGGAGGGGGTGCGTACGGTGTTCGCCGACAGCGGCAAACTCGGGGGCAAACGCGACGAGTACCTGGTCCTGGACCTCTATGACGGAGAAATCCACGAGGCCGTGGAGCCCGAAAAGGCCGAAGGCCGCGCCCCGGCCTACCGCATCGTCCATTTCGCCCGCCACCGGGTCGTGATCCCCATCAACTCCAAACTGGTGCGCAAAGACCGGTCCTTTCGTACCGACCGGGAAATGAACACCCTGCAACTGTGGCGCCAGATCCAGCGCACCCAGGAATCCATCCGGCACCTGCCCAAGCAGGACCCCGTGGCTCTGAAGTTCAAGCGCCGCCGGATTTCCCAGCTCTGGGTGGAAATCCACAAGAAGTATTCCATCCCCTTCGCGGCCGTGGTGTTCGTGTTGCTGGGGGCTCCGCTGGCCATGCGGATGCGGCGGGGTGGCTACGGCACGGCCTTCGGCATCGCCTTCCTCATCTTCACGGTGTACTACATCTTCCTCATCGGCGGCGAGGAACTCGCCGACCGGGCCCTGGTGCCCGCCGCATCGGTCTGGTTCCCCAACCTCCTCCTGGGCGGCATCGGCCTCTATCTCCTGTGGCAGGAACGATAACTCAGGGGAGCAGGATCGCTGGCCCCTTCAGGGTGTCGCCCACCTGAACCCCGTGGCGCCGGAACCATCCCCGGTTGACCTCCAGGGCGTACCGCACCGGCTGGGGCGCTCGGTGCAAACTGTCGCTCAGGGGTTCCATTTGCTGAATCTCCACGATCACCCCCTGCTCGTCGGCAAAGGCGATGTCCAGGGGAATCGTGGTGTTCCGCATCCAGAACACCAGCCTTCGGGGCTCCGGGTAAACAAAGAGCATACCCCGGTTTTCCGGCAGGGTATCACGGAACATCAGGCCCTGCACCTGGGCTTCGGGGGTGGCGGCGATTTCCACCCACAGGGTATCGCCCGGGTGCACCCAGAGGGGCAGCACCGGCAGCGTTTGGCCCACGATCGTCCACCAGAGCAGCCAAGCCATTGGGTCCTCCCTAAAGGATCAGCATGGCATCGCCGTAGCTGAAGAACCGGTACCCCCGTCGTTTGGCCTCCTCATAGGCCTCCAGCAGGCGTTCCCGGCCCATAAAGGCCGATACCAGGAGCAGCGGTGTGGACCGGGGCACATGGAAATTGGTGATCAGGGCGTCGATCACGCGGAATTCAAAGGGTGGGTAGATGAACAGGCGGGTCCAGCCCCGGCGCGGTCCCTGGTCCAGCCGCCAGGTTTCCAGGGCCCGGGTGACCGTGGTGCCGCAACCGAACACCCGGCGTCCCTCCTGCTTCGCCCGGATCAGAGCCTCGGCCACATCGTCGGGGATCTCGTAAAACTCGGCATCCATCCGGTGCTGCCGGATATCGTCGGTGCGGATCGGCCGGAAGGTGCCCAGCCCCACGTGGAGCACCAGG
>WGAB01000095.1 GCA_015489295.1 Caldifarciminota bacterium | reverse complement strand
GCCTCCGGCGCCCGGCTCAGCGGGAACCGGTGGGTGACCACCTCTTCGGCGCGGATCACGCCCCGCCGCAACAGGTCCAGGGCTTCGCGGGTGTCGTAGGGCCCGGCCGAGTAGGAGGGCACCACCCGCACCTCGCGCACATAGAGGTCGTAGAAGTCCAGGGTTACCGGATCGATGGGGGCGGTGGGTGTGAACACGAGGAGCGTGCCGCCCCCGGCCACGAGGGCTGCGTAGGTCTCGATCACCCGGGCGATGCCCGGTCCCACGATCACCACATCAAAGCCCAGGCCGTCGGTGACCTCGCGGGCCCATTCCTGGAGCGGTGCCCCTGGCGCTGCCTGGAACACGGGGTCAACGCCCAGGTCCCGGGCCTTCTGGAGGCGCCAGGGGTTCAGGTCGGTGCCGGCCACGACGGCGGCGCCGTAAGCCCGGGCCACGCGGGCGTTCAGGATACCCATGATGCCCAGGCCCACCACCAGCACGCGGTCGCCGGGACGGATACCGGCGGTGCGGGCCGCCTTTACCGAGCAGGCCAGGGGTTCAATCAGGGTGCCGTCTTCGTAGGAGAGTTCGGGGGGCAGCCGCAGGGTGTCCAGTTGCACGGCGCGGGCCGAAACCTTCATGTACTCGGCCATGGCGCCGGGTTGGATGGTTTTCTCGCGCCACAGGGGGCACTGCACATAGCGGCCGCGGCGGCAGGCTTCGCAGGTCATGCAGGGCACATGGTGATGGGCGAACACGCGGTCGCCCACCTGGAACCCTTCCACGCCGCTGCCCACGGCCACGATGTCGCCGGCGGGCTCGTGGCCGGGCACCAGCGGCGCCTTGCGTGCCATGTACCAGTCCATGGCCTCGCCGCTGCACACCCCCGAGGCCCGAACCCGCACCAGGATCTCGCCGGGGCCGGGCTCCGGCACCGGTACCTCTTCCACGCGAAGATCGTCGGCCCCGTGGTACACCAGGGCCTTCATGCGCCGGGGTATCATGGTCGGATGGCGTACTTCAGGCCCTCGCCCCGGTCCAGGCGGCGAAAGGCCTCGGCAATCCGGCTCAGGGGGAACTCGCCGGTGATCAGGGGCTGAAGGCGGGTACCGTGGGTGACCAGGAGTTCGTAGGCCGCCTTAACCTCCTGGGGGGTGAAGTGGAAGGCGCCGAGCAGGTGTTTCTCTTCGTAGTGCAGCGCGTAGGCGGAAAAGACCACCCGCTGGTCGGCCGGCAGTCCGCCGAAGAGCAGCACGCGGCCGCCCTTCCGCACCCAGCGGGGGCTCTGTTCCCACACCTCGGGGTTGCCCGTGGCCTCCACCACCGCGTCAAACCTCTCGTCCTCGGGCACCTGGTCCAGCACCCGGCGGAGCCCGATCCGGCGGGCCACCTCGTTGCGGCGCGGGTTCCGGCCCACGAGGGTCACCTCGTTATCTTCCTGTTCCAGGGCGAAGGCCAGCAGAATGCCCAGGGGGCCGGTGCCCACCACCAGCACGCGTTCGTGCCAGGGCCGGAGCACCCGCAGCCCGTGGAGCGCCGAGGCCAGGGGTTCGATGAGGGGTGCCACGGTTTCCGGCAGGTCCGGCGGCCGCAGGAACAGGTTGGTACGCACCACCCGGGCCGGGATCCGCACATACTCGGCGTAGGTGCCCACCACCATGTCGTCAAACAGGCTCTCGCAGTGTTGAAACAGGCTTCGCTCGCAATAGGGGCAGGTGTAGCAGGGGCCGGTGTTGGCGCCCATCACGGCGTCGCCCTCGCGAAAGCCCTGGACGCCGGGGCCCACCCGGGCGATCCGGCCGGTGTACTCGTGGCCGAAGGGGCCGGGCACCGGAATCTTGGGATGGTGCCCCCGGCGATAGGTTTTCAGGTCGGTGCCGCAGGTAAGCGCCACCTCCACCCGGAGCACCACCTCGCCCGGGCCGGGTTCGGGCACCGGCACCTCGCGGAGTTCCAGTTGCCGGGGCCCCAGGAGAAACGCCTGGCGCATGAGGGCGGGCTCTGTGCTCATGCCTTTTTGCGTTTGCCCTTGCCGGAGGCCTTCTTTTTCTTGCCCTTTTCGCCCTCGCCGTTGCGGGCGGCCTCCCGCAGTTCCTTGAGGCGCTGGGCCACGCGGTCGTACACCGAGCCCTTTTCAAAGGTGCCATCAGGTCGGCGGCCCGCGGGCACGCCGGTAAGCAGTTCAATGCCCTCTTCCACAGTGTCTACGGCGTAGATGTGGAACTTGCCCTGCTCCACGGCCTCCACCACCTCGGGGTGCAGCATCAGGTTTTCCAGGTTCCGCCGCGGGATCAGCACCCCCTGGGTGCCGGTCAGGCCCTTCACCTTGCAGGCCCGGTAAAAGCCCTCAATCTTCTCGTTGATGCCGCCCACGGGCTGGATCTCGCCCTTCTGGTTCACCGAGCCGCTCACGGCGATGTCCTGGCGGAGCGGCAGCCCGGAAAGCAGCGAGAGCAGCACATAGAGTTCGGTGCTGGAGGCCGAATCGCCCTCAATTTCCGAGTAGTTCTGCTCAAAGGCGATGCGGGCCGAAAGGCTGAGGGGTTCCTTTTGGGCGAACACTTCGCTCAGGTAGCCGGTAAGGATCAGTACGCCCTTGCTGTGGATCTTGCCGCCCAGGCCCACCTCGCGTTCAATGTCCAGCACGCCCTCCTTGCCGCCCCACAGCGTGGCGGTGATGCGCACCGGCCGGGCGAAGGAAAAGTCGCCCAGTTCCAGAACCGCCAGGCCGTTGATCACGCCCACCTTCTTGCCCTCGGTGTCCACGATGAGCTGGTCGCGGGCGATCATCTCCTGGATTTTGCTTTCCAGCAGGTTGGAACGGAAAATCCGCTCCTCAATGGCCTGGTCCACATGGGCCCGGGTCACCTGCGGGGCGTTCTGGCGGCGCGCCCAGTAGTCGCACTCCTTGAGGAGGTCCACGATGTCGGCGAAGCGGGTGGAAAGCTTCTTCTGGTCGTTGACCATGCGGGAGCTGTGCTCAATAACCCGGGCGATGGCGTCGGCCGTGAAGGGCAACAGGTTTTCCCGTTGTACCACCCGGGCGATGAAGGCGCGGTACTGCCGGATGTTCTCCGGGGTGCGGTCCATGACCGTATCAAAGTCGGCCCGCACCTTGAAGAGCTCCTGGAAATCCTCGTCGTAGGCGTAGAGCAGGTAGTACAGGAAGGGGCTACCGGTGAGGATCACCTTGATGTCCAGGGGGATGGGCTCGGGCTTGAGCACCTTGGTGGTCACGAGCCCCAGGGTTTCGCCCAGGTCCTCAATGCGGATCTGCCGGGTTTTCAGCGCCTTTTTCAGGGCCTGGTACGCGTAGGGCTGGCGCAGGAGTTCGTCGGCCTCCAGTACCAGGAAGCCGCCGTTGGCCCGGTGCAGGGCGCCGGGGTGGATCATGGTGAAGTCGGTGGTCAGGGCGCCGAACTGCACCTCCTTCTCAATGCGGCCCACCAGGTTCACATAGTTGGGCACGGGTTCCATGACCACCGGCGCGCCCTCCAGGCCGCTGTTGTCCACCAGAACATTGACCTCGTAGCGCTTGAGGGGCGAGGGTTTGGGAGCGGGCAGGGGAATGGGGATCGGAATGGGCAGCTGGGGCTGCTTCTGGCGGAAGGCGTCAATGTTCTTGAGCATGTCGCGGTGCACGGCCTCCAGGTAGTCCACCACCTGCGGAAAATTGCCGTAGGTTTCCTTGAGCTCCTGGAACAGGGGTTCCACGGCGAAGCTCACGGCCTTCTGTTCCAGGTTTTTGATCTCCTCCTGGGTTTTCTTTTCCAGTTGCCGGAGTTCGCGGGTAAGCTCCTTGATCCGTTCCTCCACCTTGCTCCGGCGTTCCAGGATGGCCCGGCGGGTTTCCTCGGGCAGGGCCTCAAACTCCTGGGGGGTCATGGGCCGGTTGCCGGGGGCAAGCGGTGTGACCACGATGCCGGTGGGCGTGAACTGCACGGCGAAACCGAGTTCCTGGGCCTCCTGCTGGATCTGGGCGATGCGCTTTTGCTTTTCCTGTTCAAACTGCTGCACCAGCCGGTCGCGCTGCTGGGTGAACTGATCGCTTTCAAAAACGGCCTGGATGCGTTTGGACACGGCCTCCACGAGTTCGGCCATGTCCTTTTTCAGGCGCTTGCCGTAGCCGGCGGGCAGTTGTAGGGCGCGGGGTTGCGACGGCTCCTCAAAGTTGTAGACATAGCACCAGTCGCTGGGCACGGGCAGTTCCCGGCTCACGCGTTCCAGGTAGTCGGCGATCATGGCCTGTTTGCCGGTGCCCGGCCGGCCCGAGGCGTAGATGTTGTAGCCGTAACCCTTGATGCGGAGGCCGAAGGAGATGGCGCGGTGGGCCCGCTCCTGGCCGATGAACTCCTCCAGGGGCTCAATCTCGTCGGTGGTTTCGGCGCCCACCTCCTCCGGGGTGCACCGGCGGTACAGCTGATGGGCCGGCACCCGGAATCGGTCCGGATTTGCTGAAGACCTGGCCATAGACCCCTCCTTCAGAGTTGAACTTCCCGAAGGTACCGGGCCGCTTCCTCCGGAGGCGTGGGGTTGATGTGGAGCCCGGCACCCCATTCAAAGCCCGCGATGCGGGTCATCCGGGGGATGATCTCAATGTGCCAGTGGTAATCGTACTCGATGGTTTCCCAGTAGTAGGTGCGGGCGGGCCGCAGGTGGGGCGTGGGCGCGGTGTGCAGGATCATGTTGTAGGGTGGGTCGTCCAGGGCGATCTTGATCCGCTTGAGGGTGTCGCGGATGGTGCGGCCCAGGATCAGGAGTTCGTCGTCGTTCAGGCGGGTGAAATCGTGCAGGTGCCGCTTGGGCAGGATCCAGGTTTCAAAGGGGAAGGACGAGGCAAAGGGCTCCCACACCAGGTAGTGTTCGTCGTCATACACCACGCGGTCCTTGAGCAGCAGTTCCTGCTTGATGAGGTCGCAGAAGATGCAGCGTTCCTTGAGGTGGAAATGGTTTTTGGCGTTGTTCAGCTCCGAGACCACCACCGGCGGAATGATGGGGGTGGCGATCAGCTGGCTGTGGGGGTGTGACAGCGAGGCCCCGGCCTCGGCGCCGTGGTTCCGGAAAAAGAGGATGTAGCGGAACCTTTTGTCCTTTTGCAGGTCCAGCATCCGTTCGCGCACGGCGATGAGCCAGTCGCGGGCCTCCTCGTCGGAAAAGGCATCGGGGTGTTTGAAGTGGTCGGGCGTTTCAATGATCACCTCGTGGGCGCCGATGCCGGTGGTGACATCAAAGATGCCGATGCCCTCGCGTTTGAGTTCGCCCTCAATGCGCAGGGCCGGGTACTTGTTGGGCACCACGCGCACCCGCCAGCCCGGCGTGTTGGGCTTGCGGTCGGCCGGGCCGATGGCGAACACCTCGGGCGGGGTCATGTGCTCGTGGCCGTAGCAGAAGGGGCAGTTGTCCGGTTTCTTCACCTGCTGCCGCTGGCGTTTGTAATCCTGGGGCCGTAACGCCCGCTCGGTGGCGATCACCACCCATCGGGGGCGGATCGGGTCGTATCTCAGTTCAGGCATGAAGGGTTCCTCCTTTTGTTTTCAGGATCTCCAGGTGCTGGACAAAGCGGTTCCAGCCGGGCCGGAGGGGGTAAAACAGGTAGAGGGCATGGCCCTGGTACGTGAGGTCCAGCCCGGATTCGGACTGGGACACGGTGTAAAAGGGAAAAACCACGGCCCGCAGGGCCTCTGGCACCCGGAGCCGGAGCACGACGCCCGAGGCATCGTGGAACTCCAGCACCTCGGGCGAGGTCAGGTCCAGGACCTCGGCGAAGGGCACCCGGGTGCCCGGGCCGGCCTGAAGGGTTCCCTGCAGGGCCGAGGGCAGGATGAAGTTGTGGGCCACCACATAGGCCAGGGTGCCGGCCCCGTTGGCCCGGACCCGGAGCGTGACCTCCAGGCCCTGGCGTCCGGGCGAAAAGAACTTCTGGATCTCGGCCGGCTGGCCGGCCACCGTGCCCTTCCGCTCGGCCCGGAAGGGCTGCTGCCCCAGCTGGTACCGGCCGAGCACGAAGTCGCCCTCGTCGTGGAAAGCCATGCTGTGGAGTTTTTGCCAGGGGAGGTCCGGCGGCAGAAAGTGATCAATGAAGGACACGCGTTCGTGCCAGTCGTACTTGAGTTCGCGGGCGGTTTCGGCCGTGATGGTTTTGCCGATTTCGTGGATGGACGCCACCCCCTCTTCGGGTGGGGCCTCGCCCACAGTGATCCCCTCGTGGTAATGCTCGTACCGGCGGGTCAGGGTGTTCTGGAAGTTGTAGGCCAGCGAAAGGCTGGAGAATTCCCGCAGGGTGCCGCCCTGCTCGCTGATCTGGAGCACGAGGTCCTGGTGCCGGAGGTAGAGTTCCTGGAAGCCGTCCAGGTCGTGGTCGCGGAGGGCGGCGAAGCGGCGGCCCAGGGCGCGCTCGGCCCTCAGCAGGTGGCGATATACGGCGTGCCGGAGATGGGGCAGGTACACGCCGCCGAAAACCCCGTGCCAGTAGGCGTCGTTGCACTGGGCCCGGTGGATCTCGTGGACCGCCTCGCGCCGTTTCTCGGGCCGGGAAATGCGTTCCACCTGGCGCCGGAGCAGGAGCATCTTCTTGTGCATCCGGTTGACCTCGGGGTACTTCACCAGGAAGTTGCGCCAGATGCCCCCCTTGACGAAGGGGCGGACCCGGTCCCAGACGCCCTGTTCCCGCAGGGTATGCACGAACTCGGCAAAGGCCCTGGCCTGGGGCGCGGGCAGCGCCCACTCGCCCATTTCAAAGTAGGAGCCCGTGGGCAGGTACACGCGGCCCAGGGGCCCTTCGCTTTCCAGAAACTCGGAGTAGGTGAGGGGCTCGATCCAGGGTTCCTGGAGCACGCGTTCCAGGAACCGGCGGAGCCACTGCTTTTTGCCGTACACCCAGTCGTGGGTGCCCGGCCAGAGGCCGAACTTCTCGCCGTCGTCAAAGATCACGGCCGCGCGGGCCCCGGCCTCGTAGAGCCGCCGGAGATAGGCCATTACCTCGTCCAGGGGCCGGAAGGGAATGAGGTAGCGCAGCCGTTCGCTGATGGGAAAGATGGCCAGGGGCTGGCCCTCGTGTTCGGTGAGGTAGTAGCCGTGGAGCCGGTCTTCGGTGAGCCCGGTTTGCAGGAAGTGGTAATCGTCCACCACCACATAGCGGATGCCGCTTTTGAGAAGCGCGGGCAGTAGTTCCGATTCGTACACCCGTTCGGTGAGCCAGAGGCCCCGGGCATCGTAGCCGAACCGGCGTTTGACATACCGGCGGGCCCGCTGGATCTGGCCCAGGCGGTCGGCCTCGGGGATGGACACCAGCACGGGCTCGTAAAAGCCGCTGACCACGATTTCGGCCTGGCGCCGCCGAACCTGATGGGCCAGGGTTTTCAGGAACTCGGGGTGCCGGGCCTCCAGGAACAGAAGGAGTGGGCCCGTGAAGTGGTAGGTGATCTTGAAGGAGGGAAACTCGTCCAGCACCTCCACAAAGGGCCGGTAGGCCTGCTGGAACGCGTGTTCCATCACATGCTCAAAGTTGCCCACCGGCTGGTGATTGTGCACACCCAGAAGGAGTTTCAGGGTCATGGCAGCAACCTCTCCCGGCGTTCGGCGAAGGCCCGCTGGGCCTCGCGGAAGTCGCTTTCGCGGCCGATGTCCAGCCAGAAGCCCTCAAAGGGATACACGGCCACCGGTTGCCCGGCCCGCCGCAGGGTGTGGACCAGATCGGGGAGGTCAAACCGCCGGCCCCGGGGGATATGGTCCAGGGCATCGCGCCGAAAGGCATACACTCCCATGGACACCCAGTAGGCGATGACCGGCTTTTCGTGGTAATCCACGAGCCGGTGGTTCTCGTGGTCCACCACGCCGAAGTCCACCTCCACGGTGCGCCGATTGATGGCGATGGTGAGCGGCGCATCCTGCTGCTGATGGAACCGCAGCACCTCACCGAAGGGGAGTTCGGTGAGGATGTCGCCGTTGAGCACGAGGAAGTGCTCCTGGAGCCGGTCCTGGAGCAGGGTGAGGGGGCCCACGGTGCCGAGGGGGGTATCCTCGCGGGAATACTGGATGTTCAGGCCCCAGCGGCGGCCGTCCTGGAAGTAGGCCTCAATGAGTTCGGCGAGGTGTCCGACGGCCAGGATCACCTCGCGGAACCCCTGGGCCTTGAGCTGGCGCAGCAGGATCTCCAGCACCGGATAATCGCCCACGGGCATCAGGGGTTTGGGCAGCAGGGTGGTATAGGGTTCCAGCCTGCGCCCCTTACCGCCAGCCAGTACCACTGCCTGCAATCCACAACCTCCCTTCGGGGGTTTTCAGGGCCTGTTCCGCCCAGCGGAGGGTTTGTTCCAGGCCCTGTTCCAGGGAAACCTCGGGTTGCCAGCCCAGCACCTCGCGGGCCCGACGGTTGTCGGACACCAGTTGCCACACCTCGCTTTCCGGGGGCCG
>WGAB01000094.1 GCA_015489295.1 Caldifarciminota bacterium | reverse complement strand
GTGGATGTCGGGGTCATCTGGCAGGGGTATTACGGCGACGCGGCCCGCACCTATGCTGTGGGCGAGGTGTCGCCCCTGGCCCGTGAACTCATGCGGGTGACCGAACGGGCTCTGTACCGGGGCATTGAACAGTCCCGGCCGGGCCGCCGCCTGTACGACATTTCGGCCGCCATCCAGGACGAGGTGGAACGCCACGGGTTCCATGTGGTGCGGGAACTCACAGGCCACGGTGTGGGCCTGAAGCTCCACGAGGAACCCATGATCCCGAACTTCCGGGAGCCCTCCACCCGCAAGATTTTCCTGAAGCCCGGCATGGTGCTGGCCCTGGAACCCATGGTCAACATCGGCACGCCCAGGGTCTATACTTTAGAAGACCACTGGACGGTGGTAACGGCGGACGGCTCGCTCTCCGCCCACTTTGAACACACGGTGTTGATCACCCGGGATCAACCCGAAATCCTAACCCGATTGGACTGAACCATGGCCAAGAAAAATGTGATCCGCGTGGAAGGAACGGTGAAGGAAGTGCTCCCGAACGCTATGTTTCGGGTGGAACTGGACAATGGGCTTCTGATCCTCGCTCACGTGTCCGGCAAGATGCGGATGCACTACATCAAGATTTTGCCGGGAGACCGGGTCACCGTAGAGTTGACACCCTACGACCTGACCCGGGGCCGGATCGTGTACCGCTACAAGTAACCCGCCTTTTTCCCTGGATCCTCAACCCCTCCGGCGCGGGGAAACCCCCACACGCTCACACAGATGCGCCACCGGGCACGCGTCGCAGCGGGGCCCGATGGGCCGGCAGAGGCTCTGGCCGAAGGCCACCAGCAGAAAGTTGATCTTCGGCCACCATTCCACGGGCACCCTTTGCCGGAGTTCCCGCTCGGTTTGCTCCGGCGTGCGGGTTTTCACAAACCCCAGGCGGTTCGTGATCCGGTGCACATGGGTGTCCACGCAGATGGCGGGCTTGCCGAACCCCTCACTGAGCACCAGGTTGGCGGTTTTCCGGCCCACGCCGGGCAGGGCCAAGAGTTCCTCCAGCGTGTCGGGCACCCGGCCGCCGTAGCGTTCCACCAGGATCCGGGCGATCTTTTTGAGGTTGCGGGCCTTCACCCGGTAAAAGCCCACGGGGTAGATCAGCCGCTGGATTTCCTCTTCAGATAGGGCCAGGAGTTTTTCCGGCGTGGGGGCCACGGCCAGGAGCCGCTGGGCCGCCCGATGGGTCACCGGGTCCTGGGTGCGCAGCGACAGCACGGTGCCCACTAAGATGCGGAAGGGGTCCCGCTTCCGCTGCTTCATTAGTTGAATCACCGGGGCGTTCCAGCGGGGGTATTCCCGCTCCAGGATCTCCAGGACCCGAAGGAAGGTGGGGGTGTCCACCGGTCAGTGGGCCTCCAGCCAGGTGCGGCCGACGCCGATGTCCACTTCCACCGGCACCTTGAGGGGCAGGGCGTGGGTCATCTCGTGGGCCACCAGCGCCTTCACCGGGTCCACGGCATCCTCGCGCACCTCCACCAGCAGTTCGTCGTGGATCTGGAGCACCAGAAAGGCCGGCAGGCGTTCCTCTTCCAGGCGCCGGTGGATCCGGATCATGGCGAGTTTGATCATGTCGGCAGCCGTGCCCTGGATGGGCGAGTTGATGGCGATCCGCTTCATCATCTCCCGCACCTGGCGGCTCGGATGGTTCAACTGGGAAACCCGGCGGATCCGGCCCAGCAGGGTGCGCACGATGCCGGTTTCCCGCGCCTCCTTCAGGGTGCGATCAATCCAGCGCCGCACCCCTGGAAACTGGGCGAAGTACTGGTCAATGATGGCCGCGGCCTCCTCCACGGGCACGCCCAGCCGGTCGGAAAGGCCATAGGGCGACATGCCGTAGGCGATGCCGTAGTTGATCAC
Source organism: Caldifarciminota bacterium (assembly GCA_015489295.1). The sequence continues at coordinate 3,381 of WGAB01000094.1, read as the reverse complement.
CTTGGCCTCGCGCCGGTGGTCGGGCGAGCCGAACACCGCCTGGGAGGTTTCGGCGTGGATGTCGCGGCCCTCCTGGAAGGCCTGGATCAGCTTTTCGTCGTCGGCGAGATGGGCCAGGATCCGCAACTCAATCTGCGAGTAGTCGGCCGAGATCAGGAGGTTTCCGGGTTCCGCCTCAAAGGCCTCGCGGATGCGCCGGCCGATTTCAGAACGGATCGGGATGTTCTGCAGGTTCGGGTTCTTGCAAGAGATGCGCCCTGTGGCCGCCCCGGTTTGGTCGTAGGTGGGGTGGATCCGGCCGTCCTTGGGGCTGATCCACTCGCGCAGCGGCTGGAGATAGGTGCTCACCAGTTTAAACAGTTCCCGGTACGCCAGGATCAGGCCCGGCAGTTCGTGCTGGGTGGCGAGTTTTACCAGGGTGTCCTGGTCGGTGGAATACCCCGTGCGGGTGCGTTTGATGGGCTTGAGGCCGAGTTTTTCAAACAGGATGCGCGAGAGTTGCTTGGGGGAGTTCAGGTTGAAGGGCTCGCCGGCCAGGCGGAAGATCTGCTCTTCCAGTTGCCGAAGCTGGATCTGGAGCTCGCGCTCAATCTCGGTGAGGGTGTCAGGGTTGACCCGGACGCCGTGGTGCTCCATGGCAGCCAGCACCCGGGCCAGCGGGATCTCCAGGTCGTGCAGCAAAGAGGTGAGCCCCAGGGATTCCAGATCCTGGAGGAATTTGGGGCGCAAACGATGCACCAGCAGGGCTTCCTGGGCCCGCTGCTTTTCCGGGTCGCTGTGGAGTTTCCAGCCCAGGTTTTCCAGGGCCAGGTACTCCAGGTCGTAGCGGCTCTTGCCCGGGTCTAAGAGGTAGGCGGCCAGGTGCAGGTCAAAGTCCACGCCTTCGGTGGGCTGGCCGGTGTCGTAGCCCCAGCGGTAAAAGGCCTTGGCGGCGAAAAACGCCTTGGGCTTCTGGGGGTCGCCGGCGACCTCGCGCAGCGCGGCCTCCGAAAGCCGCAGCACCTCCCGGTCGGACAGGGCCACGAGGGCGCCCTGGGGCGTGAGGCTGAGGTCCAGATAGGCGGGCAGGCCGTCGGCGTCGCGGATCCGGAGGTCCCGCGGAACCTCGGCCAGCTGGGCCATCAGCGAGGCGAATTCCAGGTCCCGGAAAATGGGGAAGAGTACCGAGCGGTCCAGCGGGCGCAGGCGCAGGTCCTCCACCTCCAGGTCCAGGGGCAGATCGGTTTCCAGGGTGGCCAGGCGCTTGTAGTCCAGCACCTGCCGGGCCACCTGGGAGTTGGACAGGAGTTCGCGGAGCGACTTCTTGCGGATTTTGTCGGCGTTTTGCACCAGGTTCTCTACGCTGCCGAACTCCTCCAGGAGTTGCCGGGCGGTTTTCGGCCCCACGCCGGGCACGCCTGGAATGTTGTCAATGGCATCGCCCTCCAGGGCCAGCAAATCGGGGATTCGTTCCGGCGGCACCCCCTTGTGCCGGATCACCTCTTCGCGCGTGTAGTACACCTCCTGCTTGGGTCGGGTGTCCAGCACATGGATGCGGTCGTTCACCAGTTGCAGCAGGTCCTTGTCCGAGGTCACGAGAAGCACCCGGTACCCCTTCCGGGCGGCCTTCTGGGCCAGGTAGGCCATGACATCGTCGGCCTCGTAGCCCGGCAGTTCCAGCACCTGGAACCCCAGCCCCTGGGCCACCTGCCGGATGTACTCCATCTGGCGGGCCAGGTCGGTGGGCATGGGCGGGCGCTGGGCCTTGTAGGTTTCCAGGAGCTGGTGCCGGAAGGTGGGGCCCTTGGCGTCGAACACCACGGCGCCGTACTCGGGCCGGTAGTCCCGCAGGATCTTCAAAAGCGACTGGGTGAAGGCGTAAACGGCCGAGGTGTTCTCGCCGCGGGAGTTGCGGAGCGGGTTCTTCTCAAAGGCGAAATAGGCCCGGTAGGCCAGCGAACTGCCGTCCACCAGCACCACCAGGGGCTCGCGCTTCTCCTTTTCAGCGCCGTCGAACAGGGCAGGCATCTCAGAGCTTCTCCTCAAACAGGCGGCGTTCGGTGCTGGGAAAGGTGTAGTTGCAGTAGGCGCACTTGTAGGGCGCCTCGCCGGGTTGCATCCAGAAGTCGGCCCCGCATTCCGGGCAGTGCCATTGTTTCAGGTTGGGCGGCGGTTCCAGGTGCACCTCCACGAGCCCCAGCCGACACAGGGGACACCACAGGGGCTCCGGTGCCTCCTCGGGCACGAACACCACGGTGCCGCAGCCGCGGCACTGGAACGCCCTCATCCCGCCTGCTGGGCCAGGGCCACGGCCTTCTGGGCGCCCTCGGACATGGTCCGGGCGGTGTGCAGCGGAATCCCGGATTCCTCCAGGATCCGCCGGCCCTCCTCCTCGTTGGTGCCCGTGAGCCGGATCACCAGGGGCACCTTCACCTCCATGGTGCGGAAGGCCTCCACCAGGCCGCGGGCCACATCGTCACACCGGGTGATGCCGCCGAAGATGTTGAAGTAGATGACCTTCACATTCGGGTCCGAGGTGATGATCTCCATGGCCTTGATGACCTTTTCCGGCCGGGAACTGCCGCCGATATCCAGGAAGTTGGCCGGATCGCCCCCGAAGTGCTTGATGACATCCATGGTGGCCATGGCCAGGCCCGCGCCATTCACGCAGCAGCCGATATTGCCGTCCAGCTTCACATAGGAAAGATCGGCGGCCTTGGCCTCCAGTTCCTTGGGCTCTTCGTAGTCCATGTCGCGCATCTGCTCCAGGTCGGGGTGGCGGTACAGGGCGTTGTCGTCCACCACGATCTTGGCGTCCACGGCCAGCAGTTCGCCTTCCGGGGTTTCCACCAGCGGGTTGATCTCGGCCAGCTGGGCGTCCACCTCCTGGAACGCGCGGTACAACTTCTGGATGATACCGGCCGCCTTCAGGGCCTTTTTCTTGTCCTGGAACAGCCGAAAGGCCAGTTGCCGGGCCTGGAAATCGGAGAGGCCCCATACCGGATCCACGGCCAGTTTGTGGATGGCCTCGGGCTTGGTGCGGGCCACCTCTTCGATGTCCACGCCGCCCTCGGCCGATACCATGATCACCGGCTGGTTATTCCGGCGATCCACCACGACGCCGAGGTAATACTCGTGGGCGATGTCGGCGGCCTCGGTGACCAGCACCTTTTTCACCGGCACACCCTTAATAGTGAGGTTCAGGATGTGGCGGGCCTTTTCCTCCACCTCCTCGGGGGTGTGGGCGAGTTTCACGCCCCCGGCCTTGCCCCGGCCGCCCACCGGCACCTGCGCCTTCACCACATAGGGCGGCTTCAGGGTTTCCGCCACCCGGCGGGCCTCCTCCGGAGTGTAGGCCAGTTTGCCCTCCTGCACCGGCAGGCCAAAGCGCCGGAAAACCTC
>WGAB01000093.1 GCA_015489295.1 Caldifarciminota bacterium | reverse complement strand
TTAATCCCGGGGATGTGATCGGGTAAGGGTTCCCCGGGGTACCAGGCGTTGCCGATGTCGGCGAAGAGCACGCCCCGCAGGGGCCCGAGTTCCAAGTTCACGGGGAAGGCAAGGCGGAGCCGGTCTATGAAGGGCACCCGCAGTTCTATATTCAGCAGGGCCAGGTTGGTGCCCATCACCTGGTAATAACTGTAACCCCGGAGGGTTTCGGCGCCCCCGATCCAGAAGGGCAGGGCATCGCGGCCCCAGGCCTTGCCCAGTTTCAGCCGGGTGGCGATCAGGCTGCGCCGGCCCAGCCGGAAGTATCGCCGGAAATCGCCCAGCGCGGTTTGCCACCTATAGGTGCCCAGTTCGGCGGCAAGGCCGGTGAACCAGCGGGTGCCGTCCAGGGGGTTGCCGAAGTAGGTGTACAGCACATTGTCAAACACGGCGCCGGTGTACAACTCGGTGGACCACACGACGCGGTCGCCCACCAGCAGGTAGTCGCCCACGGTGGGGTCGTACACAAAGAAGTACTGGTGGGGTCGGCGCAGGCCCAGGCCGCCCTCCAGCCGGAAGAAGCGGTGCAGCGGGAAGTACACGAGCCCCAGGGCGCCGCGGTTCTGTTCCAGCAACACATGGTCGGGGTCCAGGAAGTAGATTTCCCACTGCTGGTACAGGTCCAGGCCCAGGTCGTAGCGGCGGGGCAGGTAGAGGTACAGGAGTTCCAGGTCGGAGTTTTCCAGGTCCTGGTAGAGGTCCGAGGTGAAGAAGATGCGGTGGTTCCCCAGGGCGTCGGACAGGCTCAGGGTGAGGGCGCCGTACACGCCGAAGGGCGAGGTGTAGGCCATACCCCCGGCGAGCCAGTCCAGGGTGAATTCCGGGGTATAGCGGACCGAACGGCTCAGGAGACCGGCAGGGGGCGCGGGAAACCGGTGAAACGCGGGCAGGGTGTCGGCCTCAAAGGGTTGGGGCGTGAGGTCGGTCCAGCGCCGCACGAAGATGTCGTAGCCCCCTTTCCACAGCAGGGAGAAGGCCACGAACCGCCCGCTGACGGACACCTCCCGGAGTCCGGTGAGGTACCGGGTGAGGGAAAAGGTACGGCGATCGGTCCGCCGGAAGAGGAGCAGGTTGGGGGTGCCCTCAAAGAGGCCCAGGAAGGCTACGGCGGTATCCCCCAGGAGATGGGGGAACCGGAGGTCTTCAAAGTAGGGGGTAAGCCGCAGCAGGGTGTCGGCCTCAAGATCATAGGCGAAGGCTGCGTAGGCGCCGAAGGCCAGGGAATCGGGGTTCCGGTCCGAGGCGAACACGATGTACCGGCCGTCCGGCGTGAAGGAGGGGTCCAGGTCGTCGAACCGGTCCTGGGTGAGGGCGCGGAGGGTGCCGGAGTCCAGGTCATACAGGTAAATGTCGGAGGCGCCGTTCTTGAGGCCCACCAGGGCGATGGTATGGCTGTCCGGGGCAAAGGCCGGGGTGTACATCGCGTCCAACTGGGGGATCTGGATGGAACGCACGATCTTGTGGCGCTCCACGTCCACGAGGTGCAGGTAATCGGCCGGCCCACCCTGGGCGGTGAAGGCCAGGGTTTTGCCGTCGGGCGAGAAGGTGAGCCCGGGCTTCAAAAGATGCAGGTACTCCAGGTCCGGCGTTTTCTGGCCCGACACGAGTTTGGCCTCGATGCGGCCCGTGGACACCGAGGCCAGGTAGATGTCGCTGTAGCCGTGGCGGTCGGAAATGAAGGCCACGTATACGCCATTGGGCGAGAGGGCGGGCCCCACATTCAGGAATCCCCCTTCCCTCTGGTGGTTGGTGATGCGCTGTTCCTTCTGGGGGATGTCCAGCCGGGCCACCAGGGGGTACACCTGCTTCTTGTAGAAGAGCTCAAAGGTTTCGTCCAGGGTGGCCAGGTCCATGCCCAGGGTCTTTTCCACCGCTCCGGAGAGGCTTCCCCGCACCTTCAGCTGGTGGAAAAACTCCGAGGCCTTCCGCGGGCCGTAGGACCGGGCCAGGAACCGGAAAAAGGCTTCGCCTTCCTTGTAGATGAGGTAGCCGCCGTACTCGCCCAGGCGGGAGGGCGGCACCAACTGGTCGTTGAACACGAGGTCCCGGACATAGGCTTCGGCCTCTGGCGACCAGCCTTCGGAGAAGTACTCGGCGCTGCCCTCAATTACCCATAAGGGGATCCGGAGGGAGGTGGCCAGCGACAGGGGGTTCTGAAGGTTCTGGAACCAGATGTCGTACTGGAACACATGCACGAGTTCGTGGGCCAGCACATGGGCGAACTCGCGGTAGGAGCCGGTAAACGGGACCACCACCCGGCGTTTCAGCTGTTCGGTGAAGCCACCCACGCCCTCTTCAATGTCCGAGAGGATCACATTGGTCTGCTGGAAATCCTTGTGGGCGTTGTACAGGATCACCGGGGTTTTCTCCCGGATCTGGTGGTCCAGCTGGTGGCTGTAGCGGGTGTAGGTGGATTCCAGTACGCTGGCGGCGAACTCGGCCAGGGGTTCACCACCCTCATAGTAGAACAGGCGGAAATGGGGTGTCTCTGCGATGCGCCAGTGGAACTGGCGATACTGGATCTTGTTTTTGCCGAAGGTATAGGCCTGGAGCGCGGGCGTTAGAGCCCAGGCCCACAGCAGCCCGATCCACAGGGTTTTCCGTGGGATGGTTCTCACCTCGCTTTGGCTAATCGTAAAAGGCGTAGGCCGGGATGATGTAGCGTTTGGGGTTCACCCGTTTGCCCCGAACCCGAACTTCGTAGTGCAGATGGGGCCCGGTAGACCGGCCGGTGTTGCCGACGAAGGCCACGGTATCCCCGCGTTCCACCTGCTGGCCCCGGCGGACCTTCACCGCCTGGAGATGGGCGTAAAAGGTGTGGATGCCGTTGCCGTGGTCCAGTTCCAGGGTAAGGCCGTAGCCCCGTTCCCGGCGGATGCGGACCACCCGGCCGCGGGCGGGCGCCAGCACCGGCGTGCCCCGGGCGGCGAAAATGTCAATGCCATGATGGAACTTGATGCGGCCGGTAAAGGGGTCCTTGCGGTAGCCGTAACCGGAGGTGATGTATCCGTCAGCCGGTTGGATAGAGGGGATGCGGGACCAGTGGTCCTGTTGCTTTTTCAGGGCTTCTTCCACATTCTGCAGGGAGGTGAGTTCGTAACGGGTAAGGGCCAGGAGCCGGTCCAGGGTTTCATCGGTTTTGTAGATGTGGCGCTGTACCGGGTCGTCGGGCAGGGCCAGGCCGCCGGTTCCCAGCAGATTCTGGGGATCCTCCTGGTCAGGCAGGCCGGCCAGCGCCCGAAGCGTTCGGGTTTGCTGGCCCAGGAGGCGCAGGGAATCCTGCAGCCCGGCCAGCTTTTGCTCCAGCCGCTGGATATGGCGAGCCTGCCAGTCCAGCCGCTGGCGCTGCTTCCAGAAGGCCGTGCCCAAACTTCCGGCGACCAACAAAAATACCGCAACGAACAGAATGGTTTTTCCTCGGATTGCCGTGCCTCCTCTTGCGGTTCCTCATTATTCTGCGTCCTCCCAGCACATGCAACTCTTTGGGGCACGGCACCTTGGCACTGATCCGGCAACCTCCCTGAGGATCTTTCCCTCAAGGCTGTAGGAGCGGCTTTAGCCGCGATTCTGCAGCACGATGCCCCCTGGATCCCGGACGTTCAAGGAAATCACCGCCAAGGAGATCGCCGCTAAAGCGGCTCCTACAGCCTACACGCAGGTTATCGTAGGAGCGGCTTTAGCCGCGATCCCGCAGCTCGAGGTCCTCTGCAGATCCTGAGCGTCCCGGAAAATCGCCGCTGAAGCGGCTCCTACAAACAGATTTTGTCCTCCGTAGGAGCGGCTTCAGCCGCGAGAAGCCGATTCGTCCCCGGCGGGCCAGGCGCCAGATCGTCTCCTCCCTTTGGGAGGGGATTGAGGGGCGGGCATTTTGGAGTGCGGCACCTGGGTGCCGCTCTGGAATTCCGGCGTGGAGCTTTGCAGTGCGGTTTAGGCGGGAGCCGTGCCCTTTGTGAACGGGGAACCACCGGTTTTCAAAGCGGTGCCGAGGCACCGCACTCCAAGAGTCGGCCATCGCCGCTGAAGCGGCTCCTACAAAAATCTGGTCCCGGTAGGAGCGGCTTCAGCCGCGATAAAGGTCCGGCTCGTGCCGGGCACAGGCAGGGGGCCGTTGCACGGCGGATGTCCTCGAGGCGTCGGCAGACTTCTCCGCCCGAGGGCAGCCCTGTAGCAGGCCACCCCCGTGGAAGGAGCCTCTCCCGGGAATTCCAGTAGGCTATCCCTGGCGGTCAGGGTTGAGGTTGTCCCCTCCAGGGACACGTCGTAGGGCCTCGAGGAATCCCAGGGGCAGCCCTGGGGTCAGGGCTTCGGGGCCGGTTCTCACGGCGGCAGATCGGGTGCCCGGAGGCGTTATGCCTGCGGTGAAACCTCCAACCAGCCGTTTTCGTGGCGGTACCGGATGCCCAGGAAACGCTCGGCCACCCAGAGGGCGGTTTGGGTGTGGGAGGTGAGATGCTGCACAGCCACCCGGCCGCCCCGAAGGGCCAGGATCCACACCAGGTTGTCCTGGAGATGGGGGTCCACGGCGTCGCCGGAATCCAGGAACCGGGCGGCTTTCCGGGCCAGGCGCCGGCCGATTTCCTCGGCGGGCACGCCCCGCTGGCACAACTGGTCCACGCCCACGGGCCGTTCAGCCGGGCCCAGGACCAGGGTGGCGGAACAGCCGGGCGAGCGGGTGGGCCAGGACCGGCCGCGGAGTTCGGGATGAAGCCCCAGGGCTTCCAGTTCCGGCAGCGCGCCCTGCAGGATGCGCTGGCGCACACGGCGGCCCTCCAGGCTGCGGCTCCCCTGGATCCAGAGAACCTGGGGAAACCGCCGGAAATCCACGGGCTCCAGGTTCAAGGGATCCAGGCGCTGCAAACTCTCCAGGCGGCGGGCCAGGGGCTCGCCGGGCCGGAGGGGCCGTACCTGGAGCCGCACCACACCGCCGCCGGCGGGGTAGTAGCCGCGGGTTTCCGCGGTGGCCTCCAGGTGTTCGGCCAGCGGGCGGCTGTAGGGCAGGATCACCTGGTGCCAGTAGTCCCAGGTCATGGAAAAGGGCACATCCGTGCCGCCCACCAGGCGCAGCCGGCACCCCTCGCGGGCCAGCACGCAGGCGGGCAAAAGGGTCTGGAGAAACAGGGGGATGGACCCGGCGGTTTTGAAATCCACGGAGCGCGTGCCCCCGCGGGGTTCGGCCGGGTAAAAGGTGAGTTCGGTGAGCCCCACCCGCAGGTCTTCGGGCTCGGTGCGGCTGCCCGGCGCAAGCCAGAGCAGGGTTTTGACGATGAACAGGTGCTGGGTTTTGAGGCCGGGCTGGCGGCGGCCCTGCCGGATCCGGACTACCCGAAAGGGTTTGCCGGTGATCAGGCTGAACACCAGGGCGAAGCGGACAATCTGGCCGCCGCCCTCGCCGTACGCGCCGTCTAGCAGCAGGAGTTCCGCCACGCTACGGCAGCGTGCGGGTGATGACCTTTCCGGCTTCCAGCAAAGGCACGATCAGGCGCCGGTGCAGGGTATCCACCCCCAGGTCGGCAGGGGTCCGAAGGTCTTCGGCGATCACCCGTTCGTCGCGCTCCGGGGCCCAGAGCACGATGGTGCCGGACCGGTATCCGCTCACCACGAAGTCGCCGTTTTTGCAGCGGCCCAGGCCGTCGCCGCCGGCCACGAACCGGAATTCATGGAGCAGTTGAGGATCCCGCATCTCCACCGAGCGATACAGCCGGGCCGGGGTGGTGAAGGTGATCACATAGAGGGTGTCGCCCTCCACCCAGAGGCCGTTGGGATGGGGCACGGAGATCCAGCGCAGCACCTTGCCTTCGGCATCCAGTTCGTACACGCGGCCGGCCTGGGTATCCGACACATACACGCGGCCGTCCGACGTGGCGGCCACATCGTTGAGAAATTGGGGCGGCTCGGGAAAGGCCCGGGGTCCGGCGAACAGGCGGACGGTGCCCTCCTGGAGTGACACCCATTGCAGCCGGTCCACATCGGCCACCACCACGCCGTCGCGGAGGGCTGCCATGCCCTTGGGATCCCGAAGCCCACGGGCGAACACCCGGGGTTCCTTTTCCTCCTGCCACCGCCAGATCACGCCGTCGGCCTTCTGAAAGGCCCCGATATCCGAGATCAGCACCTGGTTATCCAGCACCAGGGCGCTTTCCGGATGCACAAAGGCCCACAGCAGCAGAAAGCCTGCCAGGCTCATGACACTCACCTCCTCGGGGAAATTTTACGGGTGGAGAACCGGTCTGCCTGGAACATCATCAGGTTCACGCCACCATACCTAAACCAGTAATTTCTGCCTCTTTCCCTTGGGGCTCAGGATCCTTTCAAACCTACCCGCTCTTGCGTGGGAAACAGTCTCTCCACCCCCTTGCTTTCAAAGGGTTCCCACTGTGTAATTAAGGCACGGCAGAAGTAGCGGATATGCATGAAGGATTATTCCGAGCTGATAGCAGTGAATTTTAGGGCCTGTTCGTGTGGCTTTCTGGGCCAACACTCGCAAGGATAACTGGAGATGAGAATCTTTCAGGCACAACAGAAATCCCAAAACTGGTAGGGTGTCTATAAGTTGAGGAAAGGAGATAGTGAAAAATGTTTGGTACACGACCAGATGACCTGAAGCCCCCGGATCTCAACAATGCGGCCCGGATATCCATCCCCAACTCTCCCAGGATAAGCACTCAGTTTTGCTCCCAGCCCTTCGGGACGTATATAGTGGAAGAGATCCAGGTCAATGATAATTACAAAGTTGTTGTTAAAAAGCCTGATGGGAAAAAGGTGCGAGGGAAGCTCCCTCACTGTCCCCATCAGAGTGATTTTACTATTTGGGTTTTTGAATCGAGGGAAAACTATTGGATGCCCAAACATTTAGAAACTCTTAAGGCATTTCATAAATTAGAACAAACAGATAGGATCCGTTTATTTGATGCCATAAAAAAAGTAATCATTGACTTTAAAGATCCCATAGAAGCATGTGACCGTGAGTGTCAGAAGATCTACTTAAGTGGTTACCCAGTGTTATTGATACTTAGTTACCTAAAATGGATGGCTGCGCTGGAAGATATAAGATATCCTCCCCCAGAATTTCTCGGAAGAAAAATGGCGTTTGCCGGGTATGTACTTGTGAGTAGCGGTCTATACAAACCTGAGGAACTACAGGGAGTGTTGAAAATATGGTGAGCAGAGATTCGATATACAGGCCGATGAAGGAAGTAACACACGAAGATTACCTGTCCTTTATAGAAAACCACAACAGTGTTACTATTGAAGATGTTAAAATTAAGCTTCAAAAAAACTGGAAAGTCCGTACATATGGACCACCCGACAACTACACCCCAGAAAGGACAACTGTATGGAGTTTCCCGGATCGTGGGAACTGGGCCACCCACAAGGGGAATTATAGAGGAAACTGGTCCCCATACATCCCGAGAAACCTTATTTTGAAATACACTCAAAAGGGCGATTGGGTCTTGGATCAGATGATGGGTAGTGGAACAACCTTGGTAGAAGCAAAGTTGCTGGAGAGAAATGCAATTGGCGTGGACATTAACCTCGATGCAGTGATGGTGGCACGCGACAGATTGAATTTTAACTATAACCCCCTCTTTTCGGAATATGAAGAACCTACAATAAAAACCTATTGGGGAGATGCGAGAAATTTAGATGAAATTCAAGACGAATCAATTGATCTCGTCGCAACACACCCTCCCTACGCAAGTATAATTTCCTATACAAAAAACAAGAAAATCTCTGATGATCTCTCACAACTTCCATTTGAAGAATACGTAAAAGAAATGAAGAAAGTTGCCGAGGAATCTTTCAGAGTTCTCAAGCCTGGCAAAGTATGTGCCATTTTAATTGGAGATACCAGAAAGCATAAGCACTACGTGCCAATCTCCTTCAGGGTTATGCAATCTTTTTTGGAAGTTGGGTTTATTTTGAAAGAAGATATCATCAAGCTTCAATGGAATATGAAGACTACGAGAGAGCGGTGGCGTGCCAGACAGTACGATTTCTTCCTCATTGCTCATGAGCATATTTTTGTTTTTAGAAAGCCTGTATCAGAAAAGGAGTACAAAAAATACAAGTTCAGCGTGAAGTGGTGGTGACATGGTGAAATTCAAGGAGCTTGGTTTTAAGAGTTTTAAGGATTATAAGGAATATTTCCTCAATACATTACTGTGTTCCAACAAAACCTACGAATATTTTGTAGACTGGAACAAAGTTAGAGTAGCCGTTCGCAGTTATTTAGAAGAAATATCATTATTAAACTCCCTTAGTAGGTCTGGGGTCTCTGATAGAGTTGATCGCCTTTCTTCTTTACTAGAAAAGTATCCCAAGGTGGTGGAGGTACTCCCTCTTCTTATTGCGGAACGGGCCAGAAATGGAAGAATTGATATATTTGATCCAGAAGTAGAAAGTTTCCTAAGCTTTGAATTTAAGTCTTACAGAGTCAATAAGAGGACAATTCCACAGATAGTTAGTTTTTGCGTTAAGACTGGAATTATCGGGTTATTCGGAGAGATAAACGACCTCTATGATTATCTGTTAGGCGTAGAGGTTGGGCTGGATTCAAACGCAAGGAAAAACAGGAGCGGAAGCATCTTTGAAAACATGTGTCTAAATAAAGTCAAGAAACTTATTAGAAAACCCTATAGAGTTGTGAACAACGATTCGAATTTTTCTCTGTATCCAAAGATTGCGTCAGGGAAAAGCAAAGGAAAAACCCATGATATAGTGGTCTATAAAGATGAAAAGCCCGTTTTGATAGGAGAGTGCAACTTCTACAACACGACGGGAAGTAAACCGGTCTCTATAGCGGAAAGCTACATTGAAATGCATCGGGTTGCAAAAGAACATGGTGTTGAATTTGTGTGGATAACTGATGGGCCTGCATGGCGGAAAATGGAACAACCGCTATTACTAAGCATGAAGAAATTAGATTGGGTCCTCAATTACAAAATGATAGGGCTCATAAACAGGATTTTGGCGTAGCTACTATAGAAAATAACCCTTCTTTTCTTTATAGATTTGGTTCCGAAAAATCGGGAGAACCCACCTGTTGGAGTCCTTGTACGATCTCCCGGCCCAGGCCCACGATGTTGCCCATGGTGACCACCAGGAGTTCGCGGGCCGGCAGGCTCAGGAGGACCTGCACCACCCGATCGGCCGGTTGACCCTCCAGGTTCCGGA
>WGAB01000092.1 GCA_015489295.1 Caldifarciminota bacterium | reverse complement strand
GGGGTGGGTTCAACTTCACGGATCCACGGCCCAAACCGGCTGCAGGGTCCAGCGGTCGGAGAGGCGCACTGCCAGGCGGCCGAAGGCGACGCCCACCGCCGCTCCCACGATCACATCGCTGGGCCAGTGCCTCTGGAGATACACCCGCGAGAAGGCCACCCCCGAGGCCCACAGGTACAAGGGCCAGCGCCACCGGGGAAAGTCGTGGCTCAGGTAGGTCGCCACATAAAAGGCAGCAGCGCTGTGGCCCGAGGGGAACGAGGAGTTCCAGCGGCTCGTGGCCCCTGTCGGCCGCGGCCGGTTCACCACGCCCTTGACCAACGTCACCGTGGCAGCGGTGACCAGCCCCATCCCCACAAAGGTCAGCCCCTTTTCGGGCTTCCGTTGCCCTATGGTGTACCCCAGATAGGCCAGTCCGATAACCGCAAGTCCCTGCTGGCCAGCGGAATGGGTCCAGCAGGTGAACACCCGACCGGCCGCAGGTGACCGGAGGTGTTGCTGTACCCAGGTGTATGCCGCCTGGTCGGGGTTCCAGGCCAGCACTGCCAGAAGAATCCAGGCCGTCAAGGGAGCCACTCCTGCGGAAGGGGGCCGCGCACCCGGAGCACCTTGTCGCGGCTGTGGGCGCCGCGGAGAATCTCGGCCTCCAGGCCGTAGGTCTTTTTCAGAAACTCCAGCAAAGCCTTGTTGGCTTTGCCGCCCTCCGGCGGAGCCTGCACCTCAAACTTCAGCCGACCATCGGCCATACGGCCTACAAACCGGGTGCGCCGCGCCGCCGGCCGCACCCGGACGGCCAAAAGAGTTTCCTCTCCAGAATCGCCCATTCGCTGCTCCGGCGTATAATCTACGGCGTTCGTACCAAGCCCTCAAGGAGGTTGAGATCTGTGAAATCGGTGTACCGCTTCCTCTGGCCCGGTCTTTTGCTCACCGTGGGATTCCTTTCGGCCAGAACCGGGGTGCCGGGCCCGATTCCGCCCTGGACCCAGCGCTTTCTGGAACGCCAGCAGCAGGTGCTTCGCCGGCTGCACCAGGCCCGGCTTCAACACCCTCCCCAGCGGGAGGGCGCGCTTCGTCGGCTCCGGCGCACCGGCCTTTATACCCGGGGCGACACCCTGTTCATCCGGGTGCTGGCCCTGCGGGTGGAATTCCAGGAAGACACCACACCGCTCACCACCGGCAACGGCAAAATGCGGCTCACCGACAACGGCGAGCCGCCCACGATCGTGGACTCCATTACCGGCTGCGAGGTGCCCAACCCCTATTACGACCCGCCCCACGACAAAACCTACTTTGAGCGCCAGCTGGAGGCCCTGGCCCGCTGGAACTTCCTGGCCACCTTCGGCCATGTCAAACTGGAATGGACCGTAAAGCCCGACGGCGATTCCGCAGCCTACCAGCTGCCCCATCCCATGACCTACTACGGCGACGAAGAGAACTGGTACGAGGGGCTCCTGTACCTGTACCGCGACGCCCTGCTCGCGGCCGACCAGGATCCCACCGTGCACTTCTCCGACTACAGCCGGGTGATCATCTTTCACGCCGGCAGCGCCTGGCAAACCGACTACCTGGGCGATTCGCCCAACGACATCGCCGCGGTGACCGTGCTCGGCTACCCGATCCCGGTGGACGAGGGCCAGGACACCATCTGGGACGCCTCGGTGCTCCCCGAAACCATGGGCCAGGACGGCATTGAGGTGAAGCTCCAGAGCACCCTGATCCACGAGTCCATGCACAACTTCTACTACGCGCCCGACCTGTACGACACCGGGTTTCCGCCCACGGGCATCGGCATCGGCGCCTGGGGCATCATGTGCACGGGCCCGTACCTCGGCATCCCGGGCCGGTTCCCGGAGGGCATGATCGTGCCCCTGCCCAACGCCTTTGAGCGCTGGTGGATGGACTGGGCGTTCCGGGAACTCTACCGGCCGCCGCTGGCGGGCTTCCTGCGGCCACCTTTGTACCAGGTGGTACAGCCCACTACCCTGCCCGAAACCCTCCGGGTGCTGCCCTCGGAGATCCTCACCGATTCCCTGGGGCACCTGCTGGAGGACCCCTACCGCGGCCCCCGGATCTACCGCGTGCCCATCAATGACCACGAGTACTGGCTCGTGGAATCCAAACTGGACAACCTGCCCCAGAACGACAGCGTGGGCTGCGGGGGCGACAGCCTGCAGGTCTTTGGCTACTACAGGGACGGCGTGGCCGTGCACGTTTACGGCGAAAACGATTACCTTTTGCCCGGCAAGGGCCTCCTGATCTGGCACAT
>WGAB01000091.1 GCA_015489295.1 Caldifarciminota bacterium | reverse complement strand
GGTCACCTGATCCGGCATGGCCAGGAAGGTTTGGGCGGTTTGGAGATCCATCAGCGCCAGGAAGGGGTCGGCATCGGGATTGCCCGAGCGGTACAGTCCGCCGATCACAAAGAGGTCCACGGCCAGGGAGCCATAGGCATCCTGGGTAATGAGCACCACGGTATCGCCCACGGCGAGGTCCAGGCTCCGGGCCACCTTTTCGCTGAGGAGCAGCGCGTTTTCGCCGGGCCGGGACCGCCGCCCCTGAACCACAAACAGGGGGCTTAGGGTGCTATCGGCAGCCCATCGCAGGGCCATCAGGCCCACGCCCACCGAATTGGGGCCCACAGAGAGCAGGGCACCGGTTCGGATCCGGGGCGCCACCGCCACCACGGAGGGCACCCGGCGGATCCGCTGCTCCGTTTCCGGGCTCAGGGTAAGGCTGTTCCACAGGGTGGGGGTGTCCTTGTACTCCGGGTGGTACAGCTGGATCACGCCGTATCGCCCGCTCTGGAGTAGATTCGTGAGCATGGAGGTGTGGCTCCCCTCAATGAGGGCGAAGTATACGAACACCAGCATGCTGCTGAGGCTCACGGCCACCAGGGTGACCACCATCCGGGTCCGATGGCGCCAGAGGTTGCGGAAGGACATCTTGAGGAGCAGGGTCATGGCCCCTACGGCCCTCCGCGGGCGCTGATTTCCTCCAGCCGGGTCACCTGGAACCAGGAGGCCCGCATGGGCACATCAAAGCGCACATCCACAAGCCGCAGCACGGTTTTGTGGCCCGACCGGTTCAGGGGCACGGCCTCCATTACGGTGGGCAGGCGTCGGCCGTGGAGGGTTTTGACCTCCCGAAAGGTGATCACCCGTACCTCCTCGCCGCGGGCGTTGTAAAAATGCTCCACCAGGGGCAGGTTGGGGAGCAGCATCTCCAGCACGATGCGGTCCCACACCACCGGCGCATCGGGTTTGGGCCGCAGTTCCAGGACGACGGTATCCTCCCGCTGTTCCAGGATGCGGGGTTCGTAATCCTGGCTGATGGAGCTGCTGCGGGCCACATCGTCGTTGGTGAAATCGCTGCCCATCCAGGAGTTCATCATCATGGACGGGGGAATGCGGACCGTGCGACGCACGCGGGGCAGGTACATCCAGAGGTCGGTTTTGATCTTGAGGAACACGGTGCCCCGGTCTCTGGGCGGTGCCAGGACCACCACCAGCGAGCGGTCTTCGCGGCGATCGTCCCAGAAGCGGAACCGCAGGGTGCGCTGGAACCGGGGCCGGTGGATCTCCATCTCGTACTCTCCCACCGAAGTCTGGCTCCGCAGCAGGTTCTCCACCCGCTGCACCAGGAGGTGGGGATCCAGGGCCAGCGTGACGGCCAGAAGGAGCGGCAGCATGATACCTAATCGTACAGCGACAGGCCCACGAGCAGCGAGCGGAACCGGGCCTCGGCCGGGGTTTTCCAGAGCCCGGCGGTGGCCCAGAACCAGAGGCGCAGGGAGGAGGTCCACCAGTAATGGGCCTCCAGCCACGCAAGACCGGCAGCGTGGTCCAGGTTTTTGTCCAGGCCCACCTGGCCGCCCCAGCGCAGTCGCTCGGTACCGAGGAGGCCGAGGAACCGGATCCCCTCCTGGCCCATCACCTGGAACTCGGGCCGGTCGGAGGTCAGCAGGATCAGGTCCAGGGTCCAGTCGCCCCAGGTGCGGGTATAGGACATCTCATAGGCTCCGTTCCGCGGGGCCTCCACGCTCTGGATCGCGGGTTCATCCGGCATGAACCGCTGGTTTTGCCACCAGAAGGCGAATTCCCATCGCAGCACGCCCTGCAGCAGGTTGTGTTGAAGCCCCAATCCCAGGTGCCGTTCGTCGCGGGCCTGGAGATACTGCACCAGGCCGTCCATCCAGGGCAGGTAAAGCCGCAGGATGCCGCCCCTGCGGAGGGTATCCCGGGGCGTCGGAATCCAGAACAGGCGGCCCTCGGCGCGGGCACCCCGGAACACCGCCTGCAAGCCGTCCACGCCGGAAAAGGCCAGAAAGGGCCCCACCCGGGGCATGGGCCTTAAGGGATCCAACACCGAAAGCCAGGGATT
Organism: Caldifarciminota bacterium; assembly: GCA_015489295.1. The sequence continues at coordinate 921 of WGAB01000091.1, read as the reverse complement.
CAGGCCCAGGGGCACGGGAAACCGGCCGGCCTCTACAGCCAGCGTATGCCCCTGATACTCCAGCGACAGGGCCTCTACGGCCAAAAGGGCCAGGGATTGCTGAACCTTGCCGCCGCTCAGGCGGCTATGGTGCCACAGGGTGTCCACCGACGCAAACCAGGAGGCCACCGGAACCAGGCTCGCGGTGCCCAGCACCAGCGACGGCTCTCCCCGGGAGGCCACCGCCCCCAGCGCCCCACGAAACCGGAGCACCAGGGCATCCCGCAGCAGCCAGGTGCCCGAGTATTCGGCCATCAGATCGCCCTCCAGGGTTGTTTGCTTCAGGGTCCAGGCGGGGATTTGGAGGCTGTGGCGGCCAGCGATGCCGTGCAGTTCCAGGGCGGAGATCAAGAGCAACCAGAGCATCAGGATTCCCCTCCATCGCACGCCAGCCAGGCCCACACCACCCGATTCCACTCTTCGGGTCCGTGGACCTTCACGAACCGGTCCACATGGGGTGCCATCGCCTCGTCGGCGGGCTGGTCGCCCAGGGCCAGCACCCGGGCGTGGGGGTGCCGGGCCCGCAGAGCCCGTACCAATGCCTCGGCCACGGTGCCCTTGTCGTAGGGTGCCACGGTGACAAAAAAGCGGCCCCGGCCGACCCGGAACCCGGCATCCTGAAAAACCTGGACCACCTGGGAGCGCATTTCCGGAGAGATCCACAGGGGCGGAATCCCCCGGCGCCGACGCGCCTTTGCGGCGAGCTCCGGGGAAAGGCCGGTGATGCGGACCCACTCCTCTGCCGAAAGCTCGGTGGCGAAGCGCACGGTACCTTTGGGGAAGCGTTCCAGGAGTTGCCGGATCCGTTCGGTTGCCGAACCGATCTCCTGTTCCCACACCCGCCACCCGGGGGCCTCCCGGGCTGTTCCCTGGAACCGGTAG
>WGAB01000090.1 GCA_015489295.1 Caldifarciminota bacterium | reverse complement strand
CCCTTATCGGCCAGCTGCAGGCCCTCCAGGTGGTGCAGTTCCTTGTAAGCGAAGGGGTCGTAGGGTTCCACCACATGGATGTCGCGGCGGGGGTCTGTGATGCCGGCCATTTCGTAGGCCATGCGGGCCGCGTACTCCACATACTTGGGGTAGTAAAGGTCGCGGTTGGTCCAGTAGGAGGTGTCCAGGCTCCAGCCCACGCCCTCGATCCATACCGGATCGTCGGTGCGCCGTTTGGCCTCGTGTTCGGACACGAGCACAAGCGCCGCGGCCCCATCGGTCACCGGCGACACCATGAGCCGATGCACGGGCCACACCATCACCTCGGAGTTCAGGATGTCGTCCAGGGTGTACTCCCCGGGGATGCCGTCCTGGGCCACCGGGTTGCCGAGGCCGTTGCGTTTGTTCTTGATGGCCACCTTGGCGATGGTTTCCAGAGGGATGCCGTGCACCTGCATGTAGCGGTTCATCTCCAGGGCGAAGATCCACAGGAGGTTGACGCCCAGGGGCCGCTCCAGAAACTGGTCGTAGATGGCGTTGAACACGCCCTGGGGATGGGGCAGGGCGTTGCTCATCTTCTCCTCGGCCACCACCAGGCAGGAGTTGAAGTGGCCGGAGGCCACATGGTACCACCCGTGGATGATGGCGAACACGCCGGAGCCGCCGCCCACATAGGACCGCATATAGGGCTTGCGTTTGGCGCCGGCGGCCTCGGCCAGGTACTCGCCGTTCATATGCACGCCGTCAAAGGCGTCGGGCGCGGTCACGAGCGCCACGCAGTCAATTTCGTCAATGGTCATTCGGGCCTCTTCCAGGGCCATGCGGACCGCTTCAAAGGCGAGTTCCTTGGGGGTTTCCTGGGCGCGTCGCATGAACTTGGTGATGCCGTGCCCCAGAACCGCCACCTTTTGTGCAAAGGCCATTGCCAAAACCTCCTATTTTCAAAGGTTGGAGAGGACCACCACGCCGCCCATGGCCGTGGGGATGCCGCGCCAGGACTGGGCCAGCCCGATCTCGGCATCGGGCACCTGGTGTTCGCCGGCCTCGCCGCGCAGTTGCAACACGATTTCGGCCACGGACCGCAGGCCCGACATGTCGTAGGTGTAGCCGCTGCCCAGGTTGCCGCCGGAGGGGTTCACGGGCAGTTCGCCGTCCAGGTCAAAGGTGCCTTCCTGATAGAGGTCCACCAGGTCGTCTTCCCGGGCGAGGCCCAGGGCCAGCAGGTGCTGGAGTTCCTTGTAGGCGAAGGTGTCGTCGATTTCGGCCACATCAATCTCCTGGAAGGGCGAGCGGATGCCGGCCATCTCGTAGGCCATCTGGGCGGCCAGTTCCGCGTACAGGGCCCGGCCCCACATCCAGCGGTCCAGGTTCGGGGTGTCTTCAATCCAGCCGATGCCCTCAATGAACACGGGATCGGTATCCAGGGCCAGGGCCACGTCCTCGGTGGCGAGCACCAGCACCACGGCGCCGTCGGCGTACTGGGCGGCCTCCAGTTCCTTCAGGGGATAGGCGAGGTACGGGGAATCCAGCACGGCCTCGGGTTCCAGGAGGGCCGGGTAGGCGGCCCGGCTGTTTCTGAGGGCGTTGGCGCGGTTCTTGGCCACCACCAACGCCGCCAGTTCCTCGGGCACGCCGGTTTCCATGAGGAAGGCGTGCATGTCCAGGCCGGCCACGAACCTGGGGTTTGCCTTGAGGGGCCGCACGAAGTTCGGGTCCAGGGCGAAGGCCTCAATGTGGGAGGGATACAGGATGTTGCTGGCCTTGGAATGGCCTTCCAGAACGGCGGTGCGGAATTGGCCGGTTTTCAACTGGAGGTAGGCGCTGGCCAGGCCGGTGATGCCGTCGGCGGTGATGGTGTGCACGGGCTTGAGCACGGCGCCCAGCTGATCGGGCACGTACTCGTCAAAGATGGCCGTACCTTCCAGGTAGTCTTCGGCGATGGACACGAAGGTGTCAATGTCCTTGGGCTCCAGGCCGGCGTCCTGGTACGCCTGCATGGCAGCCTCAAAAATCAGTTCGCGAAAGGAAACCTCGGGGGAGACCGGCCGGAGCGGGGTATAGCCAACCCCCACGATGGCCACACGGTGATGCATACGGAGCCTCCTTTTGCGGCAATTATAGGTCGGCCCGTGCACCGGTGCAATGCAGGGTCTGCTGTACACTCAAGGCAAACCGGAGGGAACCATGATCACCGAAGGCATGGACCTGAACCGTTTCATCCTGGAGGAGGAGCGCAAGTATCCCCAGGCCACAGGCTCCCTGTCGCGGGCGCTCATGGCCATTGAGGCTGCCACCAAGATCATCGTGTCCCATGTGCGGATGGCCGGGCTGGCCGATGTGCTGGGCCGGGCGGGCCAGCGCAATGTGTACGGCGAAGAGGTGCGGAAGCTGGACCTCCTGGCCAACGAAATCCTGATGGAGCAGCTGGCGGATTCCGGCGAGTTCTACGCCCTGGCCTCGGAGGAACTGGAGGAGGTGGTGTTTCCGGAAAAGGGGCGCGACGGCAAGTACATCATCGCCCTGGACCCCCTGGACGGCTCGTCCAACATCGATGTGAATGTGAGCATCGGCACCATCTTTTCCATTTACCGCAAGGTGCAGGGCACGGCCGAGGACTTCCTGCAGGGCGGCCGGCACCAGGTGGCGGCGGGCTATGTCGTATACGGGTCGTCCACCATGTTCCTGCTCACCACGGGCAACGGCGTCAACGGGTTCACCCTGGACCCTGCGGTGGGCCTGTTTCTGCTGTCGCACCGGAACCTGCGGATGCCGGACCGCGGCAAGATCTATTCCTTCAACGAGGCCAACGCACCCCGCTGGCTCCAGCCGGGGCTTCGCCGGTACATTGAGGCCCTCAAGGAGCGGGGCTACACGGCGCGGTACATCGGTTCCATGGTGGCCGATGTTCACCGCACCCTGATCAAGGGCGGCATCTTCGGGTATCCGGCCGACCAGAAGAATCCCCGGGGCAAACTCCGGTACCTGTACGAGGCCGCACCCATGGCTTTTCTGGTGGGGCAGGCCGGCGGTCGCTCGTCCGACGGCACCCGGTCGCTTCTGGAGGTCAAGCCCGAGAAGATCCACCAGCGGGTGCCGGTCTTCCTGGGGAGCCGGCAGGAGATTGAGGAGCTGGAGCAGTACCTGAGGGAGGAATAAATTTTGGCGGGCGGGGCCGCCGTTCAGCGGCCCCGCCCGCCAAAACCCCTGAATTTTCCCCTACGACCCTACGGTCAGGCGCAGGGAATCCACCACCACCGGGGTTTCGGGATACTCGGTGGTCAACTGCTTCAACGTTTGCACCCACTTCCCTTCGTGGCCCAGCAGGTGCTTCAGGAAGCGTGGGGCCAGCACCTGGTACATCAGGCGCACGGTCACGGTGTATCGTGCGTCGGGCCGCAGGCCTCCAATGCGGTAGAACACCCGGTCGGCACCCGTGCCCTCGGTGTTCCCAGACCGGTTGAAGTCCGGGTCGTCGGCGGCGCGGCCTCGGATGCCGGTGGCTTCGATGTAGGGGCCACTGGACCGAAAGCCCCGGGGCGGAATCCGATTGTCCTTGATGTACTTCAGGGCCCGAAGCAGGCTCTGGGTCACCCGGCCCTCGGGGGTGGCCATCACGCTCTGGTACACCTGCACCTCGTCCGGGTGGGTGATCACCTGGTGATGGGGTTCATAGGGCCGGTCCAGGCCCTGGAG
>WGAB01000089.1 GCA_015489295.1 Caldifarciminota bacterium | reverse complement strand
GGTGGATACCGGGGTGCTCACTTTGTGGATCAAGGGGCGGGATCCCGCGGGCAACTGGAGCGAGGTCACCCTGGAGTTCAGCACGGCCTTTGCCGGGCCCCGGCCGGTTCGCCTGCGCTCGCCCGACGGCCACCTGCAGGTGGAGATTCCATCGCAGTCCGAGGAACGCGTGGTGGTGTGCGTGCAACGGCCCGCCCGATCCTTCAGCCTGCGGGGCTTTGTCCAGGGGCCAGTCACCTACCGGTACCGAACTCCGGTGCCCCTGCAGCCCTGGATCGTGGAGAACGGGGCCGCCCTGCGCGTGGAGCACTTCATCTATCAAAACGGCGAGGTGCGGTTCCAGTTGCCCGGCCTGCGTTCTGTGGTCTTTACCGACCTGAACACCCCGGTGGTGCTCTTTGAGCGAAATCCGGCCCGGCCCGGCGACCTTCTGCAGGTGCTGGGAGCCACTTCCAAAACCCGGGCGGTGGCGTTCTTTGGTGCGGACGGAAGGCGCCGGGGCACCCTGCCCCTGGTGCCCGGACAACCCCTGCGGCTCCCGGCCGATCTCCCGAGCGGCGTGTACTTCCTGAAGGCCGTGCCCGACGGCCGGTATCTCCAGCGGGTCGTGGTGGTGCGGTGAAGGCGGTCCGCGCTCTGCTTTTGCCCCTGGTTCCCCTCTATTGGCTGGGCCTCCGGCTGCATCAAACCTGGCAACGGCTCTCCGGTGCCCGGGTTCCCCCCGTGTACAGCATCGGCATCGGCAACCTGCGCTACGGCGGCACTGGCAAAACCCCACTGGTGCTCTGGATCGCACGGCGGTTCCTGGACCAGGGGCGCCGGGTGGCCGTGGTCACCCGGGGGTACCGCCGGAAACACCGGAAGCCCGTGATCGTAGAACCCGGCCGGGAGGTGACGGTGCAGGAAGTGGGCGACGAAGCCTACCTCCTGTACACCGCCCTGAATCGCCGGATCCTTTTGCTGGTGGGCAAGCAACGGGAACGGCTCCTGGAGGAGGCAGCCCGCCGCGGCGCCGACCTGGCCCTGCTGGACGACAATTTCCAGTACCTGCGGGTGCGGCCCCATCGCCAGGTGGTACTGGTGGTGCCCGAGGATTTCCGGGCCTGGCTCCTGCCGGCCGGTCCGCTGCGGGAACCCCTGTCGGCCCTGCACCGCGCCGACCTGGTGGTGGTGAACTACAAGAACCGAAAGCCCCGCGAGATCCTGGAAATCCCCGGCAAGCCGGTGTTCCTGCTGCAATACCGGGTGCAACGGTTCCGGGAGGTGGCCACCGGGCGCGGGGTAGGCCCGCAGGAACTGCAGGGGCAGCCCGTGGGGGTGTTCTGCGGCATCGCCGAGCCCGAAAGTTTTGTGGCGTCGGTGCTGGCCACCGGAGCTCAGGTGGCCTTTATGCGGTGCTATCTGGACCACCACTGGTACACCGCCAGGGACCTGGCACGGCTGGAAAAAGAGGCCCGGCGCACCGGTGCCCGGTTCGTGATCACCACGGAAAAGGATGCGGTGCGGTTGCCCCGCCCCCTTCCCGGGCTCCTGGTGCCCGAACTGGACCTGGTGCTGCAGCCCGAAGACCGGTTCTGGCAGCTGCTGGCGCCGCCCGGTGCCTGAGAGGAGGAGCGTTCGGAGGCCGGTCCCTGGATTTACGGCGGCACAGGGATAGAAAAGGGGCTGTGCATCTCGGAATTTGGGGCCTGCAGGAGGGGCCAAGGACAGCGGTACGATTCGCAGGTTTCCCTGGAGCCTTCGGCCCTTGCCATCCTGCGCTCTAATTTCTGGAATCCCAGGATCGGAGCGGAGCGTCGTTGCCCCTGGGCGTCGGCTTGATGGGGAGGAAAAACTTTGGCGGGGCGGCGGCCGTACGGCCACCGCCCCGCCAAAGGCCCGAAGGGGTTGGGGTCCGCGTTACTTGATCTCGATCTCAATCTCCTTGGGCTTCGCCCGCTCGGACTTGGGCACCGTGATCTCCAGGATGCCGTCCTTGTACACCGCCTTCGCCTTCTTGGGATCCACATCCACAGGGAACTCAATGGTCCGCACGAACTTACCGTAGGCGATCTCCATCCGGTGGTAGGTCTTGTTCTTCTCCTCCTTGGCCCGCTTCCGTTCGCCCGAGATGGTCAGGGAGTCCTCGGTGATCGTGAGCTTGATGTCCTCCTTCTTCATGCCAGGCAGTTCCGCGCGCACGATGAAGGCGTCGTCGGTTTCCTCCACATCGATCGCCGGGATAAAGACCGGCTCCCGGCCCACCAGGCCGCGGCGCCCGAAGAAGGTGTCAAACACCCGTTCCACTTCGTCCCGAAGGGTCTCCAAATCCCGGAAAGGATCCCATCTCACCAGATCAGCCATGGTTCTACCTCCTGTTTGGTTTTTACCCCCCTTCAGATTTCCTTCCGCAATTATATCAGGTTTCCTTCCAAATGTCAACCCCGGTTCGGGCAGGTTTTCTCGTGAGGCAACCCGATGTCCCCGCCCGCCAGGGGCGGGAATGAGGGATCGTCGCGGCTAAAACCGCTCCTACAAGAGTGTTCAGCAGGGAGGTTTTCGTAGGAGCCGCTTCAGCGGCGATTGGACTTCCTCAGGGGGAGGATTGAGGTGGGGGTGCACAGCGGCGATCTCGTCCTCAAAGACGCACCGGAAACACGCGCTCCCGGGTCAGGATCACAAGGCCCGGCGGAGCGTTCCGTGGCTTTTTGAGGTACCGTACCCGGGTGTAGGCCACCTCGCCCTTGCCGTCGGCCGCTGCCCGCGAGTGCTGCAGGGCCAATCGCGCGGCAAAAAGGAGGTCTTCCTCGGTAGGTTCACGGCGTCCGGTTTTCAGGATGACATGGGCGCCCGGCACCCCCCGGGCGTGCAGGAAGTAGTCGTCGGGCGCAGCCAGGCTAAAGGTGATGCGCTCGTTGCCCCGGGCGTTTTTCCCCACATACACCAGAAACCCTGAGGGAGAACGGTACACCTCGTAGGGGAGGGCAGGGCCTTCGGAAGCCTGAGGTGCAGGCGCCTGGGGCCGGTGCGATACGCCGGTTTCCAGTTCCCGGAGCCGCTGCAGGAGTTTGTGATACCCTCGTTTCCAGCGGGCGGCCCGCGCCCGGAATTGCTGGGCCAGGAGCTCCGGAGTGTCGCCGGGTTCCAGGGTTACGGTTTCGGTGGTGCCGTCGGGCAGGGGAATCTCCAGGTGCCCCTGCCGCAACAGTTCTTCCCGCCGGAGCAACAGGGCGTCGGCCACGAGGTTCCACCGCTCGTACCGGGCGAGTTTTTCCAGTTCCCTGCGGATCCGCTGCAGGGCCGAAGAGGCAGGCTCCGGAGCCCGGTCCTCCTGGAGCCAACGCATCAGCGTTTCCCAGGCCTCCGAAACGGTGGCCGTGGACCTCACCGGCTCGACCCCCGGTACCGGGAGGGGCAACACCAGGTATCGGTTTTGCCAGCGGAAGAGGCCGGGTTGGGGATGCTCCAGAGCCTCCTGCACGTAGGCTTTAAGGAAGTGCCGGGCCTCCTCCCCCTCGGGTACCGGAAACACCCGGCGAATCGCCTGTTCCAGGCGCTCCGGCGCACGGTCCGGGTCGGTCAGGCTCCAGGGCTTGGCCGGAGGCGGCGTGTACACGCCGCCCACCTTCAGGGTTCGCACCCGGGATTGCTCCGCGGTAACGGTCTTCAGGGTCCACAGGATCCGGCGTTCGGGCCCCAGGAGGACCACCTGGCTGTAGCGGCCCATGAGTTCCACCACGAGCACCCGGGTGCCGACCTCGCCCAGCCGTGTGGTACCGGTGAATTCCAGGAACAGGATGCGTTCGCCCCGGGGCAGGGCCACACGGCGCAGAGCGAAACCCTTGAGGGCCTGTTCGACTTCCGTCACCGGTCGGGCCGGGCCCTCCACCCGTTGAACCCGGTGCATTCGATACGCCCGGGGGTGGGCGGAGATCCACCAGGCTGAGCCGTCGTTCAGGAGCAGCACCAGGTCGTATTCTCCCATCCGCAGCAGGGTTTCTACCCGCCGTCCCTCGTGTGCTTTGAGTTCCCGGGCCACGAAGAGGGCATCCAGTTCCGAGTAGGGCACGAACTCCATGGCGCCCTTCATTTTACCGGTGCAAGCACCCTGCCGCCGGTGAGAATATCTGTCGCGGCTAAAGCCGCTCCTACGGGGGTAGTGGGGTTCCATTGTAGGAGCCGCTTCAGCGGCGATTTCGCAATATTCTCTCGGGCAGGACTCCCGATAAGTCCTTTCTGCCCAATAACTTCCTCCCCCTCAGGGGGAGGATTGAGGTGGGGGTGCTCCGTAGGAGCCGCTTCAGCGGCGATTTTTCCGCTTTGACCCCCTCCCCTCAGTCCCCTCCCACCGGGGAGGGGAGGATTTCTAACACCTTGCAGCCCAACAACTTCCTCCCCCTC
>WGAB01000088.1 GCA_015489295.1 Caldifarciminota bacterium | reverse complement strand
GGCGGCCCCGCCGAAAATCGCTTCCGAAATCCGTTACCGGACTTCCGAAGGTTTCACCTGTTGCACCGGCCGCGCCGGTGAACCCGGCTGCACCGCCGGTACCGTGCCGCACGGGCTCGGAGCCGGACCGCCGTGGTACAGGTAGTTCGCCAGATACTCCAGATCAGCCGGGGTTACGGAACAGTCATGGTCGTTGTCGCCAGCGTTGAAGGGGCTTGGAGCCGGACCGCCGTGGTACAGGTAGTTGGAGAGATAGACGAGATCCTGGTCATCCACCACGCCGTCGTGGTTCGCATCGCCCGGCAGGAACGAGGTTTCCCAGAAGATGGTGTTGTAGGGGTCGTATTCGTAGGCTTCGCCCGCGAAGGTGCCCTGGGCGTCCACGAAGGTCACCTGTCCGGCCGCGCTGGTCTTGGCCACGTTCACATAGCCGCTCCAGGTGTTCTCGGGGAAGGTGGCGTTCTCGATGACCACCACCTGGGGCACGTTGAGGAGCAACAGGCGGCCGCCGGCATAAGAGTTGCGGAAGGTGCAGCTGCTCAGCGGATGAGCGGGGTCCAGGGTAGCGCCCAGGAGGCGAATGCCGCTCACGTTCATGTACTCAAACACGGTGTACTCGGCAGCCAGTCGGGTTCCGGAATAGAAGGTCATGCCGTAATAGCCGCTGCCCGCATGGGTGATGGTATCCGGAAAGCTCGGGGTGCCCACGGCCCGTAGCATGCCGCCGTTGCGGACCCGGACCTGGGTGCCCGCGCCCAGCCGGAGCACGCTGCCCTGGGTACCGAGGTCCAGGTAGCCGTCCACCCGCATGGAGTCGCCCAGGCATACCAGCTCCCCGTGGTCGGGGAAATAGGCAGAGTCGCCCGGGTGCAGGTAGAAGTTCCCCTGGACCTGAATCTTGGTGTTGTAGGCCAGAAGGAAGTCGGCCCGTTTGTGATGGGTACCTTCACCGATTTCCAGATGATTCAGGGTCAGGGTAGGAGAGTAGTTGACGAAGGCGCCCGGGCCTCTGCCGTACACGTGAACCCTGCCGCCGGTCACGGTCCAGTCGGAGCCGAAGTCGGCGTACCAGTCGGAGTTGTACTCGATCAGGCCCCCGGAAATCTGTACATGGGAGCTATCCATGAAGAAGAGGTCGCCGTAGCCATCCAGGGTATCGGTCTGGTACACGCCGTCGCTCATCACGAAGGTGCCGCGGAGGATCAGATCGTCATCGATCCACGCGTAGCCGTTGGACATATTGAATTCGCCGGTGGAAGCAACCACCACATCACGGCCCAGTACGGGAACGATCAGGGAGTCGGCGGGGTTCTGGAGCCTCAGGTTGCCTTCCAGGTTCAGGGCGGTGTCGGACTCATTGGAGTAGATGGTGAGTTTGTGGCCGTTCAGGGTCAAGTCCGTGCCCTCGGCCACGAAGAGAGAACCATGAACCTGGACATTGGAGTTGAGCGTCACACCGTGGGCCCGGGGCGGCGCCAGCGGCGTTTCCTGTGCCGCGCTCCGGGAGGTTGCCAGGGATGCCGGCTTCTTACGGGGGAGAAGGCCGGTGGGATCGCCGGTACGGTGCGGGGAATTGGTCGGTTCAGGGGGGAGAGGCTGCAGGCGGTCCCAGGCTTTAGAGGCCCCTTTGTCCAGGAGAAGGTTTGCAAAGTAGTTGCTGCTGGCCTGGGTGACGGTCACATCCGCGGTATCCACGAAGGCGGTGAGGTGCTGGGGACCGGGCTGGAAAACGGCGTAGGAGTCGTTCCAGTTGGGCACATTGGGGTCGTCCAGGGTCAGGTAGAGGCTGCCGCCGTTCAACAGGAAGGTTCCGCCCATCATATCCATCCCCCGGGCCACGATGGTTCCGGCATCCTGGATCAGGGTACCCGGCGGATCCCAGATCTGGAACGACCGCTGGATCGTGACATCGTGGCCCTGGGTGTTCAGGATCGCGTAGCTCAGGTTGAAATACCAGTAGGCGGAGACATCGGATTCCAGGTAGGTGGTGGAATCGTGGAACTCTACGCCGGAGAAGGAATTGGAAGCGCCCTGCCACACATGGTGTTCCTGGAGGCCATAGAACACCACCCAGGGGGTTTGCCAGGCGGTGCTGGAGGTCTCCTGGAACACGCCGTTCCGGTCGTCCCAGTTGCCGCCCACATACAGCTGGCAGGAGTAATCATCCGCCAGGTCGAGGGTACCTCCGTAGAGGGTGACATTGCCGCGGATGGTGTCTATAGCAGTGCCCAGGTGCAGGGTGCCGCTGTAGATGCTGAGGTCGTTGTCCACGATCATGGCGTGGTTGTCCACGGTAACCGTGGAACCGGCGGTCTTGTTCACCACCACATTGTAGGCACCGGGTGAGATGACGGTGGTATGGAACGTGTCGGTTACGGTCTGGTTCCAGCCGCCCACGAAGTGAAGGGTGCTGTGGCCTGGAACGATGCCGCCGTGGGGGCCCACATAGAGATCGCCGTACACGAGGATGCTCGGCGCGAAGGTATCGCCCACCATCAGGACGCCGTTGAGGAGGAAGTTGCTGCCGTTGACGCCGATCTCCGCCTCGGCCAGGTTGCTCTGGAGGGTGAACACGCCCCCGGAATCCACCCGGAGGTAGTTGACCCAGGTGCTCATGGAGTCGCCCCGGTAGGTGCCTCCGGGGTAGACCACCAGGCTCCGGATGCTGGCGAAGTAGTTGGAGGCCCGCGCGTTCAGAGTGCCGTACAGGTAGAAGGTGCCCCGTACGTAGAGGTCCAGGCCTTCGGCCAGGTACACCTCGTTGCCAGACGTCACGGTCATGCTCCCCACGGAATCCACGGAGGCCAGTTCGTGGGTGCCGCCCCCTGTGAGGCTCAGGTAGGCGTTGTTCCCGCAGTTCCAGGTGCCGTGGTTGCGGAAGTCTCCCCACACGCTGATGGAGTGGAAATCCTCCGGGCCTGTGAGGGTGCCCTCGTTCACCACATCCCCGTAGGCCCTGAAGTTCTGGCCGCCGCTGATTTCCAGGCTGGCGCCGCTTTCAATGGTGAGATTCCGAGAGTATCCTGTGCCGCTGCTTACCACCGGCATCCGGGTGGCCCAGGCGGGGATCCGGACATCCACAGCCGAGGTGGGCACCGCGTTGCCCACCCAGTTGGTATCGGTGTGCCAGTCGGTGGATACCAGGCCCAGCCAGGTGCCGGGGCTGAGTCTTTCCACGCGAAGGGTGTACTGGATGTCTTCGGAAAGATGGGAGCCAGAGGGTTTGCACACCACCAGAGGATACCAGCCGGTTTGGCTGGGGGTGTAGAGGAACCCCTGGGACCCGTAGCCGGCCTTTACAAAATCACCCCGTCCATGAAAACCCGTGGACGAGGGGTAGAGATACAGGTAGGGGGTGCCACCGCTGAAGGCGTCAAAGGAAAACCGGTAGGTGCTGTCGGCCAGCAGGTAGCATTCGTAGAGGTCGATGATTTCCGAGCTGGACAGGGAGTCGGTGAGGACGCCGCCGGAACTGCTGAAGATATGGCCCACCGAGTTGTCGGCTTCCACCACGAAATCGTCTTCGGAGCTGGCCGAGTACCGGACCGCGGCAGGATACAGGGAGTCTTCGGCCACATTCCAGCTGGCCACCACAAAATCCGTGGCGCCGGAGCCGTACATGCTGTACTCGGCGAGCACCGAGAACCCGGAGTCGCTGTCCACATAGTCGGTGTACAGGTACAGGTCATAGTCGTCGTCACCCTGCAAGGGGGTTGTAGCCACCACGCCAGCGTAGTACCCGGGTTTTACATAGCGGAACCCGTCGGCATTGGGCAGGGCGCCGCCGCCTTTTACCGGGGGCGCGGAGCGAACCCACGGGGTATTGGCCTGAAGATCCGGTGGTTCCCACACGAACTGGCGCTCGTAGTAGTTGTCGGTTTCGTCGGTTTCGCTTACATCCTCGTAAACATCCACCGAATCGCCCAGGGTGTGCCGGCCGCCCCGCACGAAATAGGGCCCCCAGTTGTGGCCTCCGGCATACGAACCCGGCCCCATTGTGCCGGCCGAGTACCCCTGCAGGACCACATTGTCCAGGTAGAGGCGTCCATAATGGCCGGGAGCCTGCCCCGGGCCTGCATTCTGGTAGGTGAAGTTCAG
>WGAB01000087.1 GCA_015489295.1 Caldifarciminota bacterium | reverse complement strand
ATCCGGGTGACCACGTAGCGGGGCATAAAGGTGTTGATCTCCGAGGCCAGTTCGATGAACCGGGCGTTGTAATTCAGGGTTTTGAGTTTCCACGCCAGATAATGGGGATCCACGGGAATGCAATGCCCCCCAATACCCGGCCCCGGGTAAAACTTCATGAACCCAAAGGGCTTGGTCCCCGCGGCCTCGATCACCTCCCAGATGTCAATCTGGAGGATCTCGGCCGCAATGGCCATTTCGTTCACCAGAGCAATGTTGACACTGCGGAAGGTGTTTTCCAGCAGTTTGGACATCTCGGCCACCCGGGCCGAGGATACCGGGACCACGGTTTCGACCACTTGACGGTAAAGGACGGTCGCAACTTCAGTAGAATTGGGTTCCACACCACCGACCACCTTCGGGGTATTCTTCAGCCCATAAACCGGATCCCCGGGGTTGATCCGCTCCGGAGAGTACGCCAGAAAGAAATCCTCCCCGCAGCGCAGCCCGCCGGACTCCAGTTCGGATCTGACCAGCTCATCGGTAGTACCCGGATAGGTGGTGCTCTCGAGAACCACCAATTGCCCCTTACGGAGCACCCGCTTGATTTCCCCCACCGCCGCCATCACATGGCTGATATCCGGGTCCCGCGTTTTGGACAGCGGCGTGGGCACGGTGATCAGAATGGCGTCGGCTTGAACCAGGGTACCGTAATCAGTGGTAGGCGTAAACCGTCCGGTGGCCAACAGGCCCTGAACCTCTTCGTTCGTCAGATCCGTGATGTAACTCTTGCCCGCGAGAAGATCTCGGATCTTCTGCTCATCGATATCGACACCGATCACCCGGAACCCGGCGTCGTGGAACCCCTGTACCAAAGGCAATCCCACATACCCCAGACCAACCACGGCGACCACAGCCTGCTTGTTCTGGATCCGCCGGGAGAGTTCCTGCTTGGGACACATGCCGTCTGCCTCGTTCATCGCCGCCAGAAGGTCAGATACACGCTCCACGCCAAACTCGCAAGGGCCACGAGCGTTTGGAAGTTGGTGATCCGAAAGATGAAACTCTTCTGAGGAACGAAGAGTACATCCCCGGACTGAAGCTCCAGGTCCGGACGGTCGCCGCGCAGGATGCGTTCCAGGTTGATCGCCTGCAGGTGGTTCCCCCGGCGGAGGGTCGCCCCCTTGAGATTGGCGTACACGTTGGGGCCACCGGCCAGGGCCAGAGCCTCCACGGTCCCTGCCCCCACAGGCAAGAAATACCGCCCGGGGCGTTTCACATCCCCGAATACATACACCACCCTCAGGGGCAACACATCGATGGCCGGGTTGGCAAAGTAGCGGGCATACAGGAGGTTCAGGGTATCCCGCCAGGCCTTTACCGGCATGGGCGCCACCTTCATCTCCCCGATGTAGGGTAACGACACCGTGGAGTCCGGCCGGATCCAGAGGGTATCCTGAAATTCAGTGTGCACCAGACTGCGGATCCAGAGGGCATCCCGGGGCCCCACATAGATGGGATTCCCCGCGGCCCCCAGCACCTGCAGGGCCATGAGCAACGGAATCATGATTCCCCCTCCCAGGCCTCCAAGAGGGCGGCCACCTTTTCCAGCATGAAGGTGCGGGCCCGCTGGAACCGATCTTCCAGCGTGTTCTGCACCCGGAAACCCCGGTCCTGATCCTCCAGAACGACCCCAAGGTCCAAATCCGGGGCCTCCTGCACCTCCACCCGGGCGGAAACCGCCTGGGCCCGGAGTTCCTGCTCTACCAGGGAGCGGTACCCCTGGGGCACCCGGACCACCACCTTCCCCTGGGCCTCCTGTACATATGGCAAAACCTCGCGAAGCCAGGCCTGGAGGACCCGGCGCCAGGCATCCGGACCGAGCTGCTTGAGGCGCTCCCGCACCCGTTGCTCAATCCTGTGGACCACTGCGTACTTGGCCTCCAGAATCTCCTCCCGGGCATCCCGATGTGCCAGGCCCAGTTCCCGGGCCCGGCGTACCGCCATTTGCTGCTTCAATTTCTGGAGGCGTTTCTGGATCACCCGCTGTCGCTGGGCTTCGGCCTCCTCCTGGATTGCACGTATTTCCCGTTGCGCCCGGGCGAAGATCTCCCGCTTGCGTTTTTCAAAGGCGGTTTCCAGGGCCCTCAGGACCCCGGCCTCGTAATCCTTGGCCATGCGGTCCGTACGCTCGATTTAGAGTACGAAAAGCAGAATAGACACCACGAATCCCAGAATCACGGCGGTTTCCGGAATCGCGATCATAATGATGATGGGCCCGATCAGGTCGGGTTTCTCGGCCAGGGCCCCGGCGCCAGCCGCACCGATCTTGGCCTGGGCGTACCCGGTGGCCAGAGCCGGCAAACCGATGGCCAGAGCAGCACCCAGGTAAAGCATCCCGGACGGGGCTCCACCCTGCGCTGCCGTTTCCGCAGCCTGCTCGGCAAAGGCGATGGACACCAGCGAGAGCAATCCGGTAAGTCCGGCCAGCACGGCCCACAGCTTCCGCATCATTTATTGACCTCCTCTTTTGAAGGGTGTGTATCGTTTTCCTCCGGTAAGGTAAAACTTGGAAAAGAACTCGACAAACTGAAGACGTAACCCCTGTACGGTAGGGTCAAAGATCCCCAAAACCGTGTTGAGGGCGTGGAACAACAGGGCTACGGTCAGGCCCAGGATAAACACGCCAATCAGGTGGCCAAACATGTTGGCAATCATGGCCAGGATGGCGGAGGCCAGCCCGATCGCCATCAATCGGGCGTAAGAGAACATGTTCCCCACGGCCGACAGAAGCTCCAGTGGGGCCACAAAGTTGTGGAGTTTCACCACCACGGGAACAGCAACCACCAGGAGTCCAATCCCCAGATACACCAGTTCCCGGGGCCAGCCGTGCCACCCTCCAATCAGGAACAGGATGGGACCCACGAAAAACAGCACAATCCCCGTCAATCCGATGAGCCGGGCAAACTCAAACCAGGCATGGCGGCGGTGCCCCAAACGCACCTGGTTGATCACCGCAAGGAGCAGCCCCAGGAGCACCTGAACCACACCGAACCCCACGGCGGCGACCAGCACGGGCCGCACTTCATGGGTTCGGTGCACGAGAATCGGATGCAACCCAAAGATCTCGCCCACCTCTCCGAAAAACTCACCGTACAGGAACCCGAAGATCAGGGTCCAGAGCATGGTCCAAAGGAACATGGTGGCAATGCCGCGCATGAGGCTCCCGGGCTTGCTTTTTAACCATAAGAAGCCGAAAAGCAGGGTGCCAATCAAACCGTACCCCATATCACCCAGCATGAATCCGAAGAAAAACGGGAAAAAGAAATACAGGAAGGGCGTAGGGTCCACCGTGCCATAAATCGGGGGCGTAAAAATGGAAAGCAAACTCTGGAAAGGCCGGAACAGGGCAGGGTTCTCGAGTTGTACAGGCACCTTGGGGTACTCATGCTTGGCAGGCTCGAACACCTCCACATGGATCTCATCGCCGAAGGCCTCCTTCAGGCGACGGATCACCTTACCGGCTTCCTTCCGGGGAACCCACACCCTCAGGAAAAACAAAAGATCCGAAAGGGTAGGATAGGCTTGAACCGCCCGAAGCAACTGGTACTGGTCCTGGAAATAGGTTTTGAGAACCCGGATCTTTTCCAGGTGTCGCTTCTTGAACTCTTCCAACCGCTCCCGGGCTTTCTGGATCTCTACAGGCAACCTTTCCAGGTCCTGTTCCATATTCGCAAGCACCTGGGGCAACGGTTGATCCTGGTACTTGTCTGGTAACGCCAGTTCTGTCAGCCCCTCCTGGCGCAGGTACGCACGGAAGGATTCGCTTTCCTCGGGAGGCAAAAGAATGAGGGCCACAATCCGATCGGCTCCGAAATCTGCCCGATGGACCTCAAAGCGCCCCTCCCCCAGGCGCTCCTCCAGGGCTTCCCGGACCAGGTCCAGGAGCCGGGCCTCCGACCGCGGCAGGGTCACGCCGAGGATCTCTAACCCCTCCTGCTGAACCCGCTGGAGCAAGGGCTCCAGGGCCCGAAACAGCCGAACGTAATCCTGCAGGGTTTTATACTCGGCCTCGAGAACCTGGAGTTGGTGGAGCAGGCGATCGTATTCCTGTTTCAGGGCTTCTAAATCCTGAAACGGATGTTCCGGGGGAGTGGCCCCTTCAGGTAGAACCTCCACAGAGCCCAGTCCCTTCTCCATTTCACGGAGAATGGCCAGGGCGTTGATCACCTGGCGTTCCCGCTCCCGTTCCTCGTCGGTGAGTTCTTCCTTGCGGAGCCGCTCGGAAACCGGGGCTTCCTCCAGATGGGCAACCCCAAGTTCGTACAGCAGACGAGTGACCGGGACAAGCATATCCCGGTCACCCAGGATCTCGATCTTGGACATCCGCTGAATCATGGGCTTTTGAAGGCTATTAGCATATACAAGGCCCTACGGCAAGTCAAGGAAAGGGCTTCGGCTTCCGCGCCCTCCTGCTGCCTTGTCCAGGGCTCCACGGAAACAGAGCGGAGTAAGGCTTAGAGCGTTCGGCGGAGTTGTTCCAGGGTCTGGACCATCAACTGAAAGTCCCGCCGCATTTCATCGGTGAGGGCCTCCCGCCGGAGCGCGGCCGCCGGATGGTAGGTGACCACCAGGGGAATGCCGAACTTGCTTCGCTGCACCTGCATCCGGAGCAGGCTCATCTTCTTTTGCATACCGTACAGGGTCCAGGCGGCGAACCGCCCCAGGGCCACCAGCAGCCGGGGCCGCAGGATCTGGATCTGGGCCTTGAGATAGGGAAAACAGGCCTGGATTTCGCCGGGCTCCGGGTCTCGGTTCCTGGGCGGCCGACACTTGAGCACATTGGTGATGT
>WGAB01000086.1 GCA_015489295.1 Caldifarciminota bacterium | reverse complement strand
TTCGGTTTGGGTGTCGGGGAGGATCAGCCGCACCCGGGCGTAGGCCACCCGGGCTTCGGCGCTCTGGGACGCCAGGAACCGCTGAAAGATGAGCCGATAGAGCCGCAGGGCGTCGCGGGGGTGTTCCAGGGTGAGCACCCCTTCGTTCAGCATGGCGGCCACGGCCTCGGCATCCAGGGGCCGGGCCGGACGGATGCACTCGTGGGCACCCTCGGCCGACCATGCCCGGGGGTGAAACAGGTGCAGAAGAGCGTGCTCCCGCAGGTACTCCCGGGCCACCCGGCGCCCAGCCTCGCTCACATGGGTGGAATCCGTGCGGTGATAGGTGATGAGGCCGTGCTCAAAGAGTTCCTGGGCCAGCTGCATGGTGTACTGGGCCGAGAAGCGGAGCCGGCGCGATGCCTCGCTCAAGAGGGTGTCGGTGGTGAAGGGCGGCGGTGGTGCCAGGGTCTTTTCTATGGGCCGCTGGATCTCCACCCGGGCCTGGTCCAGTTGCCGTTGCCAGGCCTCGGCCTGGCGCCGGTTCGGGGCCTCTACGGCGAGCCGGACCCCGGCCGCCTCCACTTCCAGGAGCCACCGGCGTTTCCGGCGTTCCCCCTCCCGTTCAATGACCCAGCCGAGCACCGGGGTCTGCACACGCCCGGCCGAGAGCCGGGCATTGCCAAAGGCCCGTTGCAGCGCCTTGGACAGGGCGAAGCCCACCCATCGGTCGGCGATGCGCCGCACCATCTGGGCCTGGACCCGGGGCGTGAGCAGGTCACGGCGGTTCTGCAAGGCCTCCTCAAAGGCCCGGCGGGTGATCTCGTGGAACTCGACCCGGGCCAGGTGGGCGTTGTAGGGCTTCAGGGTGGCCACCAGGTCGTGGGCGATCTTCTCGCCCTCGGTGTCCGGGTCGGTGGCCACCAGCACCTCGCCCACTTCCAGGCCGGCGCGCCGCAGGGCCTCCAGCAGGGTGAGTTTGTCGTGTTCGGGCTCGGCGTTGTTCGGGCAGGGCTGGTCTACCACGGGCGTGCCGTCGGGGCAGCGTTTGATGGTGTCGTACAGGGGCACAAGGCGGCGATCCTGGGCTTCCACGCCATAGACACCCTGCCGGGTCACGAGATCGGTGACATGGCCCAGGGAGGCGGTGAACAGGAACAGGCGGTGGGCGGCGACGATCTCGTAGGCCGGCACCCCCTGGATCCAGCGGCGGCCCGGGCTGCCGTAAAAGGAGGCCAGGGTGCGGGCCTTGGTGGGAGACTCCACGATCACCAGGGTGGTTTTCAGGAGTTTGCGGGCCTCCTCTATGCCCCGGCCCTCCTGAAACTCGCGGTACCGCTGCCGATCGCGATCGATTTCCTGGAGCAGGGTCGGGAGGTCCACCTCCTCCGGACTCCGGAACTCGAGGTCGGGGTCAAACCACCGGAGCCGGCGTTCCAGCGACCGAAAGGCCTTGGGATGATCCGAGAGGAGCCAGGAGAGGCCGCGGGTGAGGCCGCCGGCATACAGGCGGGAGGTGCGGCCCGAGGCCTGCAGGTAGCCCACGGCGTCGCCGATCACGAGGTACAGGTCCTCGCCCTCGGCCTCCAGGGCGATGTCGTCGCGTTGTTCAATGCGCTCGCGGAAGTCCGGGGCCTGGATCAGGGTTTCCAGGAGGCGGCGGGCCTCCTGCACCCGGGCGGCCACCCGGGGAAAGTCGGCCAGGCGTTCCGGGGGCACCCACGTAAAACGCCGGAGCTGGCGCACCAGATGGTCCAGGTGCTCGGGATCGGAGGCCAGGGGGCGCAAGAGGATTAAGAGGCTCAGCAACTGGGGAATCCGGTCGGTGACCTCCACCCGGAACCGGCGGCGGGGAACGCCCACGAAGAGGGCATACCGCACAGCCTCGGGCAGATCAATGCCCCGCACCAGGGGGTTGGCCTGGTGGCTGATGCCCACGGCCACCTGGATTTCGCCCTGCCGGAAGGCCTCCTGGGCCTGGGGATCAAAGTGCTCATAGGAGACCGCCGGGATGCCTGCCTCCTGGAGGTCCTGCACCAGGGCCTTCACGCCCTCGGGGCCGGTGCCCAGGGGCAGGTACAGGAAGCCGCCGGGCCCGAGTTGCCGCACCCGTTCCACGGCCAGGCGGCGGAGCGCCTCGGGCGAGGGGTTCTGCACCTC
>WGAB01000085.1 GCA_015489295.1 Caldifarciminota bacterium | reverse complement strand
TCTCTTATCAGGGCGACGATGCGCTCCGGGGGCGAGGCGGCGGGCCGGGGTGCTGCCAGCAAGACGACGGTTCGGGGATCGTCGGGGCAGGGCGCGGCCGCCAAGAGCCGCACGGGCTCGCCCAGGGCCTGCTGCAGGGCGATCCTCTGGCCGGAGGGAGCCACGAGATAGGCGCAGGAATCCACCCCCGCGGGTGCCGGTGCCCCGGCGGCGCCGGCCATACTCCACACGGCGAGCAGAATCAGCGTGTTCATCGCGCGGGAACGGGCAGCGGCAGGGCCGTATCCAGGGTATCCAGGTCGGTCCACTCGTCCTGGTGGTCCTGGATGGCCGGGCTGAAGGGGATCACATCCACGGCCGAGCTGCCGGGATCGTTGCCCGCCACCCAGGCGAGGCCCTGGGCTGTGCCGGTGGGCAGGCCGCCGATCCGGTCCCACGGAATCCGGAATTCCAGCACCGCGAGACCCTGGGTGGCGTCGCCGGTATAGGCGTAATCCTCGCCCTCGGTCCACTGGTCGTCGTAGTCCCAGCCGCTCCCGGTGAACCGGCACAGGTTCACGGCGTCCACGCTCTGGGTGCCGTCGTTCCAGTGCAGGTAGAGTTCGTACTCCACGGCGATGGCGTCGGTGAAGTTCACCAGGCGTTCCCAGGCGTCCTGGCCGGCCTGGGTGGAAAAGCCGCCGGAGGCCAGGTCCAGGCCGAAGCCGTAGGCCACGCCCCAGTTGGCGGTGTTCCGGGTTTCCAGGGCCAGGTACAGGTACTGGGCGTCGGCGGCGGCATACAGGGCCCTCAGGCGGGCCCCCTCGGGCGCCTCCACGGTGGAGGAATCCAGCAGGGTCCAGTCTTCCTCCGGAGAGATCACGCCGTCGATCACGATGTTCACGATGGGGCCGCCGAGGGGTTCCAGCACCAGGGGCTCCACGGAAACCACCTGGTCCTGCACCTGGATCCCGGTGAGGGTATCGGGCCGATAGCCCGGGGCCGTGGCCACCACGCTGTAGGTGCCGGCCTCCAGGCCGGTGAGGGTATATTCGCCCGTGAGGGTATCGGTGGTGGCGGAGGCCATCTCGGCCCAGGAGGTGTTATAGGCGTGCACCGTCGCCTGGGGATAGGGCGGCACCGAATCGTCGGCGAACACCACGCGGCCGGCGATGCCGCCCGGCGGGCCCTCGGCGCGGTAAATTCGGTAATAGCCGTTGTCTTCGTGGAACTCAAAGGTCCAGTAGCCGGCCTCGGGGATGAAGGCGTCAATGTGGTTGCCGGTGCCGCTCTGGTTGGGCAGGGCGTAGCCCTCCAGGGCGCCGTGGTCGTCGTCCGGGGTGCCGTAGGCCAGGTCCCAGGTTTGGTTCGGCACGAACTTGAACATGATGGACTGGCTGGCCAGGTGAACGGTTTTCACCCAGGTCCAGTCGGCCACCAGGGTCATTTTGGTGTGTTCCAGGTCGTCAATGGCCCAGCCGTTGAAATCGCCCAGAAGCTGCATGGTCTGGAACCGGGTGAGGTACACCTGGCCCGGCGGCGTGGACACCCGTCGAGCCGAGGACCCCGGCGACAGGAGTTTGGCGCAGCCTGCCAGGGCGAGGGCCAGGGCCACCAAAAGGATCCGACGATTCATCGGGCTGCCTCCCTAAGGGGTTGGGAAAACCGAAACAGGTGAAAGCCTCCCAGCACGAGGAAGGCCAGAAACTCTTTCCAGTTGCCGCTGAAATAGGCGAGCAGGACGCCGGCGGCGGGGATCAGGGCGGCCGGGCTCAGCAGCAGGTAGGCCAGTACCTTGCGGAGCCGGGCCGAGGGGGTGTTCCGCACCACCGGCACCAGCGGCCGGGTGATCATGATCACGACGGCCGAGGCCAGGAACAGGCTCAGCCGGAAGTAGTTGACCACTTCAGGGTTCACCTCCCGGGGTCGAACCCCGAGCAGGCTCAGGCCCAGCAGGCCGTAGAACACCAGAAACGCCTGCCACATCACGGCACCCTCAGCAGCGAGTTGGTATAGGGGCCCGACTGCACGGTTTCCGGATTGGAAGGATCCAGGTACCAGGCGGTGCCGTCCACTACGTACTTGTACTGGTACACGCCGGGGCGAAGGTCCAGGATCACGCTCCAGATGCCGTCGCCGGCCACGCGGTCGCCGTGGGTGCCGTCGTCGTACATGCGGCCGATGCGGGGGTCAAAGGGGCCGTCGGCGGTGCCGCACCAGCGGTTGAAGTCGCCGGCCACATTCACGAACCGCGCCGACGGCGCATAGAACTGGAACAGCACCCCGCCGTCCACGCGATGGGGCGCCGGCAGGCGCGGCTTCAGGAGCCGGACCACCGCGCACTGGCTCACGAGGAGCCCGAGGACCCCGATTAAGACCAGCCGAAATCCCTTGTGGGCGATGCGTTGCATGGCTAAAAGCTGAGTTCCGCCCAAAGGGTCACCGAATGGTCGGCGGCCAGGGCGCGTTCGGCCGTCAGCATGGCCTTGCCCAGGCGCTGGAAATTGGTGTACAGCAGGCTGGAGGTCACGCCCTGCTGCTCCAGGAACGCTCGGCGGTTGCGGTACTCGTTGTTGAGGTCCCACGGGCGGAGGCCCCAGGAGAGGTTCAGGGTGGCCCGGGGGGCGATGTGGTACCCGAGTTCGGCGTACCACAGGCCCACGGAACCCTTGGCTTCCAGGTCGGGCGCGTTCAGGGTGAACCGGCGGTGCTCTGCGTACAGCCGCCATTTTCGCCACAGGCCCTCCACGCCCACGACCTCCACCGCCGAGAGCGGGGCCGTGCGCAGGCCGGCGAAGGCGAGGCCGCCGTGGTAAAACAGGGCCAGGCCGGGCCGTTCCCGGCGCAGTTGCCACCGCCAGGAGGCCTCCAAAGTGTGGGTGGGGCTCACGCCCACCAGGGGCCAGGCGAAGTAGGGCACGCGGCTGTAGCCGCTGAAGGCCATGAGGTAGGACCAGGGCAGGGAATCCGGGGCCTGGATGGTGAGCCGCTGGAGATTCCAGGACCAGCGGAGCCGGCCCAGATCGCTGCTGTCGCCGAGGGTCCAGGTGGTAAAGGTCACGCGGCGCTGCGGCAACGGCAGGAACAGCGAATCGTAGGTGTGCCGTTCCTGTTCCAGGGAAAGGTGCAGCACATGGTGCTGCTTCAGTTGCCAGCGGAGCCCGGCGAACCAGCGGAGCCGGCGAGCCTGGAGCCAGGACAGGTGGCTCCGTTCCCAGCGGCTATAGGTGCCGTCCACATCACTTTCCCCGGCGATCCGCTTACGCACACCCCGCCCTATGGCCGCGGTGAGGGCCACGGTGGCGGTGGGCCGGAGGGTGCCGTCCAGCGCCACGGTCCAGTCGCGGTCGTACAGGTTGAAGTGGATCAGGTTGCCGGTGCTGTCGTTCCGGAGGGAGTCGGGGCTGGGCACCTGGTTCGCCCGGTTGAAGCCGTCCAGGAGCCGCACCGAGAGCCCCACCTGGTGGCGCCGGCCCAGTTGCACCCGCAGGTACCCCAGGTCGCGGTCGGTGGAAATCTGGTTGGCATACAGCAGGGTGGCCTTCCAGGGGCCGGGCTCGGCCTGGAACATGAGGCCCTGCTCGTCCCGGCCGAAGGGTTCCCGGAATTCGCCCTCGTAGCCCACCAGGCGGAACGGCTCCGGGCTCTCGTACACCCAGCGGTTGTAAAAGGTCACGATTTTGGGGTTGTGGCCCAGGGTGGCCCGGGCGCGTTCCACGCGAACCGGAATCAGTCGGGTGGTAGTGTCCAGGTTCTGCCGGGTGTTGTAGCGCAGGCGGAACCACAGGTTCACGAGGTCCAGGGTCACATTGAAGTCCAGTTTGAGGTCGGCCTGGGTGTCGATCAGGCGGAACCGGTTCTCCACGGTATCCCGGGCGGTTTTCAGGAAGCCCAGCAGGCTGCCGTGCACATACACGAGGGACGACATCGGGGTGTTGGAGGTGGGCAACACCGGCACCAGGTTGCCATTTTCGTCC
Source organism: Caldifarciminota bacterium (assembly GCA_015489295.1). Next base: position 1,381 of record WGAB01000085.1, on the reverse strand, counting down.
ACCTGGATCACCGAGTTGCCGTAGGCGCCGGCGGTGATCGGGTTGGCGGGATCGGCGGTCCACTGGCCGTCCACCACGAACTTGTACTCGTGGCGGCCCGGGCTGAGTTTGACCACCACCCACCAGGTGCCCTTGTCGTCGCGCTGCATCGGGAGGGCCGTGGGATCCCAGTTGTTGAAGTCCCCCGCCAGGTACACCTGCCGGGCGGTGGGATCGTAGTAGGTGAACCGGATCCCGTCGGGCGTGGCCTCGGGGCCGGCCCCGAGCAGCGTGAGCAGCATCAAAAGGTTCGGGATCATCGCTTAAAACCAGAATTTGACCAGGACCTTCAGGCGGTCCACGGGTTTCACATAGGGATTGTCGGAAAAGTCCCAGTCCTGTACCAGGTTGCCGTCGGTTTGGCCGGGTTCGCCGTATTCCAGGAAGACCTCGGTGTTCTGGAACCGGCGGTAAGCCAGCTGGAAAAACACGCTTTCCCAGGTGCGGAAGGTGCCCAGGCCCCAGGCGGCCCGGCCGTAAAACTGGAGCGAAGGCGTGAGGTTCACCCGCAACTCGGTGCCGAAGAGGTGGCGCTGGCCCAGCGAGTATTCCACCTCCCGGCCGTGGGTGTTCACGCCGATGTCCTTGATCATGTACTGGAGCTTCACCCGCATGGCGCGGTTCTCGCCGATGACCTCAAAGAGGAAGTGGTTCCAGGTGCCCAGGTTGTCCTTCCAGGAGTCCAGCGACACCTTGGCGTTCACGCCGCCGATGAACTCGGCGTAGATCTCGCCGTAGTTCCACCAGGTGGTGTAGGCGTGGTCCAGCATCACGGGGTGCTGGTACCGGGTGCGGAACCGGCGGGTTTTGTAGATGAGGTTCACGGCCCGGTAGGGCAGCAGGTAGATGGCCTCGGCGTAGAAGCCCCTGCGGTCAAACTCGTGGTCAAAGGAGGGGTTGAAGCGGTTGGAGAACTCGTCGGTGAAGTTGGGGCCGTAGGCAAAGAGGGAGCCCGCGAGTTTGAAGTGGTGCCAGGTGAGGTACCGGATCTCGGCCTCCACGGCCCAGTTGCGGAGGTCCAGGGACCCCAGTTGCCAGGCCGGGTCGGGCTCGGCGAGGCGCACCTGGGGGTGCACAGATCGGGCGGCCTCCAGCCGGAAATAGGTGGCGCCCCCCAGGTGCCACTGGCCCTGCAGGGCCGTCACCTCGTTGTAGGTGGGTGGCGGGCCCACATGCCAGTCCTTTTTGAGGTACACCCAGGCCAGGTAGTTCTGGGGGCCGAAGTTGCGGCCGAGCCGGGCCATGTAGCCCTCGCCCCGGAAGGTGCGGAACTTGTACAGGATGCCGGTGCCGAAGAAGCCGGCCAGGTTCCAGAAGTCGCCCCGGAACCCCTCGGCCTTGG
>WGAB01000084.1 GCA_015489295.1 Caldifarciminota bacterium | reverse complement strand
CTCTAAGCCCCTGCAGAACGGGGGAAACACGGCCTCTTCCCAACTGGCCCATGTCTCAACGCATCTACTCGCTTCGGTTGACCCTGGAAGCGCCAGCGTTGTAAACTAAAGGCCTGATCGGCCGGAAAACGAAAAAGGGAGTGAGGCAAGATGATCAACACGCTGATGGTGTCGCTGGCGATTCTGCTTTCCGCCACCCCGGATACCGGACAGGCGCAGCAGTTTACGCGCCGGGACTCCGCTCGCATCTGGTTCTCCGTGGGCAAGGATTACTTCAACAAAAACAACCTGGAACGCGCCATCGCCAACTTCAAGCGAGCCCTGCAGTATGACTCGACCATGGTGGAAATCTATCTCCATCTGGGCCAGGCCTATCTCAAACTTGGCCAATTCGATTCGGCCGAAATCGCCTACCGGAAGGTGGCTGAAATCGATCCCAAGGATTCCCGAGGCTGGCAGGGCCTGGGGTTCATGTACGGCATTGTCAAAAAGGACGTGGACAAGGGCATCGAGTTCTACAAGAAGGCTTTAGAGGTGGACCCCAACAACAACGATGCCCGTTTCGGCCTGGCCACCCTGCTGGACAAGGCCGGTCGCTCCGCCGAGGCCGATTCCATTTACCAGGCCGCCATTGCGGCGGACCCCGAAAACCCGGCCATATTGAAGGCCTACGGGGTCTTCCTCGCCGAGAAACAGGAGTACGCCCGGGCCTTGCCCTACCTGGAAAAGGCCTACCAGAAGCACCCTGAGGACGAGAAGGTCGCCAACCTCCTTCTGGATGCCTACCTGGCCCTGGCCAGATCGGCGAAGACCAAATCCGAGCGCAGGGCCTACTACGAGAAGGCTTTAACCCTCCTGGACGCCAAGTACCAGAAGGACTCCAGTGACGTCAACCTCCTGATCAAACGGGCAAATGTGCTGGCCAACCTGGGCAGGGTCGACGAAGCGATCCACGACCTGGACCGGGCCATTGAACTGCGGCCGGATATCCCCAACGCCCTGCTCATCAAGGCCAACCTCCTGATGGAGGTCAAAAAGGACTACGCCGGCGCCCGGGTGCTTCTGAAAAAGGCTCTGGAAATGAACCTGCCCGACAACGTTCGGGCTGCCACCCTGGCTCTCCTGGGCGACGCCTACTTTTACCCGGCCGAAAACCTGCGGAAGCAAGGCGACAACCTCCGGAAAAAGGGCCTGGAACTGGAAGCCCGAAAGAAGTACAGCGAGGCTGTACCCCTGTACGACAAGGCCATTCAAACCTACAAGAAGGTGCTCCAGTACCCCGGCACCCGGTGGACCGAGTACGCCCAGAAACAGGTCAAACGCGCCCAAACCCTCCGGAAAAAGGCCTGGCGGCGCAGCCAGGGCATTGAGTAACGGCGGGGGGTGATTGCCTTCAGAAGCGCAAAACTCAACGGTCCGGTACTGGTTCTCAACGGCAATTACGAACCCCTGCACATCACCACGGTGCGGCGGGCCGTTACCCTGATTTTCACGGGCAAGGCCGAGATGATCCTGCCCTTTGACGGCGAGGTGCTCCGGGCCCAGCACGTGGCTATGAAGCGGCCCAGCGTGATCCGCCTGGCCCGCTATATCCGGTGGATCCGCCGGGATATTCCTCCTACCAAACGAAACATCCTGAAGCGGGATCGGTACACATGCCAGTACTGCGGCACCCGGGAGGGGCCCATGACCGTGGACCACGTGGTGCCAAGGGTCATGGGCGGCCAGGACACCTGGGAAAACCTGGTGTGCGCCTGTGTGCGGTGCAACAACAAGAAGGGCGACCGAACCCCGGAACAGGCCGGCATGAAACTCCTCCGCAAGCCCCGGCGGCCCCACCATTTCCTGTTCCGCTTCCAGACCGACCACCTGCCCGACCCCCGCTGGCGCATGTTCCTGTTCGGCCTGGAATAAAGGAGGCCGCGTGGATTCCCGGGAATTCACGCCCCGCGCCCTCGTGCTGGGCATCCTGCTGGCCATCCTCTTTGGCGCCGCCAACGCCTACCTGGGCCTGAAGGCGGGCATGACCGTTTCGGCCTCGATCCCGGCCGCCGTCGTAAGCATGGCCCTGCTCCGCGGCCTGTTCCGCTCCGGCACCATCCAGGAAAACAACATCGTGCAAACCATTGCCTCGGCCGGAGAATCCCTGGCCGCGGGGGTCATCTTCACGGTACCCGCCCTGATCCTCCTGGGGCTGAACCCCTCCCTTTTTCTGATCTTCCTCGTGGCGGCCTCCGGAGGCCTCCTTGGGGTTCTCCTGATGGTGCCCATCCGAAAGCACCTGATCGAGGACGAACACGAGAACCTCCCCTACCCCGAGGGGACCGCCTGTGCCGAAGTGCTGGAAGCGGGTGAAGAGGGCGGCCGGAAGGCCACGGAGGTGTTCCTGGGCATGGGTATCGGCGCTTTCCTGAAACTGCTGCCCTCCGGCCTGCGGCTGTACCCTGGGGCACCGGCTGTCTTCCTCCGCCCCTTGAAGACCGTGATCGGCGTCGACCTCTCGCCTGCCCTGGCGGGTGTGGGCTACATCCTGGGCCTTCGGATCTCGGCCCTGGTCCTTGCAGGGGGCGTGCTGGGCTGGCTCGTCTTCATCCCCCTGATTGCCGAACTGAAGCACCTGCCCCTCCAAGGCGCCGATGCCGTGTTCCAGATCTGGCACACCCACATCCGGTACATCGGGGCCGGTGCCGTGCTGGCCGGCGGCATCGTGAGCCTGTTGCGGAGCGGCCCGGCCATCACCGCCACCCTCCGCCATTTGCGGCTGGGCCACGGCCAGCGCGATCTGCCCCTGGGCTATGTGCTGGGGGGCGTGGGCCTGGGCTTTCTCCTGCTCTGGTGGGGACCGTGGTTCGGCCTCGGCTTCTACGGCGCCCTGTTCAGCCTGGTGTTCGCTTTCCTCTTCGTGCTGGTTTCGGCCCGCATCGTGGGGATCGTCGGGAGTTCCTCCAATCCGGTTTCCGGCATGACCATCGCCACCCTGCTCGTCACCTCGGTCATCTTCGTAAAACTCGGCGCCCAGGGGGTTTCGGGCATGCTCCAGGTGCTGACCCTGGGAGCTGTGGTGTGCATCGCCGCTGCCATTGCGGGCGATACCGCCCAGGACCTGAAAACCGGCTTCCTGGTGGGCGCCACCCCCTGGAAACAGCAGGTGGGTGAACTCATCGGCGTACTGGCCTCGGCCGTGTTCATCGGCTGGACCCTGTACCTCCTCCACCACGCCTACACCATTGGCTCGAAGGAACTCTCCGCCCCCCAGGCCACGCTGATGTCCCTGGTGGTCAAGGGCGTGTTTGAAGGCAATCTGCCCTGGTTCCTCGTGGGCACCGGGGTGTTTACCGCCCTGGCTGTGGAGCTTCTGGGCATCCCCTCCCTACCCTTTGCCGTAGGGCTGTACCTGCCCCTGGAGCTCTCCACCGCCCTGGTGGTGGGCGGCCTGGTGGCCCACTTGACCCGGGGCACCTCCCGGGGGGTGCTCTTCGCCTCGGGACTGGTGGCCGGCGACGCTTTAACCGGCATCCTCCTTGCCCTGGCGCTCACCGCGGGCCTGCGGCTCCCGCCGGGGCCCGGCCGGACCGCGCTGGCCTGGGTGGCCCTGGGCCTCCTGGCCCTGGTACTCTGGTGGCGGGGACGAAAACGTCCATGAGCGACACCGTTTTCGCTTACCGCCTGGACCTGGAGTACGACGGCACCGATTTCTTCGGCTGGCAGATCCAGCCCCATCGCCGCACCGTTCAGGGCGAGTTGCTGGAGGCCGCCCGCCGTTTGTTTCCCGGACAGGAGATCCGGCTGGTGGGGACCTCGCGCACCGATCGGGGGGTGCATGCCCGGCACCAGGTGGCCGTTCTCTGGACCCGAAAATTCCGGGAACCGGCCGAAGTGCAGGCCGCCCTGAATGCCCTGACCGGCGACGACCTCTGGATCCACCGGGTGATCCGGGCACCGGAGGGGTTCAACCCGCGATATGCAGCTCGGGCCAAACGGTACCGCTATCGGGTGGTGCTCGGCCGCTCCCCTTTGCGGCGGCGGTATGCGTGGGAATTCCCGCTTCCCCTGAACCCGGAGCAGTTGCAGCACCTGGCCTCTCAACTTCTGGGGGAACACGATTTCGGCCCCTTAAGCGTGGACCGCCGGGAGAGCACCCGGATCCGGGTGCTGGAATCCCGATGGCACCTGGAGGGCGACGAAGCCGTGTACACCATTGTGGCGCCCCGGTTTCTTTACAAAATGGTGCGGATCCTGGTGGGCACCATGGTGCTTACGGCCGCCGGGCGACTGCCCTCGGATACCCTGGCGCGCGCCCTCGAGGGCGAGTCCGTGCGGTTCGTGGTGGCCCCTCCCCAGGGCCTGGTGCTGGACCGGATTTTCTTTGAAATGCCGTAAAATTTTGCCGAAACCCGAACCTGGGAGGTCTCTGTTATGGGGTTTATTCTTCCCTGGCTGCTTCTCGCTGTTCCCGTGCAGGAGAGGGTGCTTTCCAACGGCATGCGGGTGATCCTCAAGGAGGACCACTCGGCTCCTTTGGTGGATGTCACGGTGGTGGTGAAGTCCGGTGCGGTGTACGAAGCCGATTCCACCCTCGGCATGACCCACTTTCTGGAACACCTCTTATTTGACGGCACCGAAACCCAAACCCGCGAGCAGATCCGCGACCGCTTCGACGAACGGGGCATCTACTTCAACGCCTTTACCCGGCACGACTTTACCGCCTATCTCATCAACGGCCCCTCGGAATTCATCGACGACGGCATCCGCAACCAGGCCGATATGCTCCTGCACTCCATCCTGCCCGAGCACGAGCTGGAAAAGGAACGTCAGGTGGTCATCGAGGAGATGCACAAGGACCGGGCCCGGCCCTCGGAGGTGGCCGACGAGATCTTTCGCAGCATCGCCTTTGCCGGCTCTCCCTATGCCAAACCCGTGCTGGGATACGAGGAGCAAATCCTCAAGGTCAAGCGCGGCACCGTGTACCGCTACTACAAAACCTTTTACCGGCCCGACAACATGATCGCCCTGGTGATCGGAGACTTCGATCCCGACCACATCGTGCAGGTGCTGGAGGACGCCTACGGCCCCTCGCCCAATACCCCCCTGCCC
>WGAB01000083.1 GCA_015489295.1 Caldifarciminota bacterium | reverse complement strand
GCCCCGGTCCCAGAGGGCCTCCAGGGGCACCAGGAGCTTGCGGAACCGCTGGCGTCGCAGGTGTCGGCGGATCCGGTTCAGGGCGATTCGGTAGATCCAGGTGGAAACCCGGGCTTCGCCCCGGAACTTGGGCAGGTTCCGGTACACGGCCAGGAAGATGTCCTGGGTCAGGTCGCGGGCGTCTTCGTAGTCGCCAAGGTGCCAGTACACCATGTTGAAGATCCTTTCTTCGTTTTCGCGGAGGATTTCAGCGAACTGTTGTTCCAGGGCGGCGGGGTCCATGCCAGGAGTATAGCGCCGGGGCCGGGCCGCCGGCCGGCGGCCCGGCCCCGGCGAGCCCATCCCTACGGTTGCACCACGCGATACACGAAGAGCCACAGGTGGGCGTCGTAGGGGTAATCGTTGGTGATCAGCGTGGCCCGATGGAGGACATCCACGGCGGTATGGTAGACGCCCGGCGTCATCGGGGTGGTCCAGGTGCCCACGAAGTGGCCGTCTTCATACTGGAACCGATGGCGACGGAACCGATGCCGTGCCTCGGGGTGGTGCAGATAGGGGGCGGCGTTCTCGGGTTCGTTGACATACAGCGTGAGGGTCACCGGCGTGCCCGGCGGAAAGGCGAACACCTCGTCCCGTTCCTGGAGCACCAGAGGATCGGTGACCACGGTGTCGTAGTCGCCCCCGGTGATCCGCAGGGAGTCAATCTGGAGGGTAGGGCTCGCGGAGGTCACCTCCACATTGGAGATGGCGCGGAGTTCCCAGCCCCGATGGGGTGCGGTCACAGGGCCGGTACGCACGAAGAGCAGGTGCCGTTCCGAATAGTCGGCAAGGCTTTTGGTGTAGCGCACCAGGGTTTCGGGCGGCGTGGTATCGGCGCGAAAGATGAGGTTCAGGCGGCCGGGGATCTCCCGGTACAGGGTCACCCAGGCCGAATCGTTCTCAATATGGATGTTCAGGTCGCGAACCTGCTGGTTCCAGAAGTGGCGGCGCCACCAGGCCACGAGCCCCTGGAGCGTATCCCTGGACATGAGATGGGCGTCGCCTTCGGTGGAATCGCCGTCGTAGGCCTCGGTGATGTCCACCCAGTCGGCGTACTCGGTGAAAAGCAGTTCCTGGATAGCCTCCTGGTCGGTGTTGGCCGTCGGGCCGGTGTCCTTGGAGCACCCGGTCAGGAACAGGGCCAGGAACACCACGGCAACAGCGCTGAGGGTTAGGGATTTGACCTGCATGGCTCACCTCCTTTTGCCTCTATTAGAGTCGCCGGTGTCGCCAAAGGTTCCCGAAGCGGAGAACGGCCTGAAGGCCAACGGGCCGGCTGTATAATAGGCGCCCACGAATTTCCTACGGAGGCATATCATGGGACAGCAAGACCTGATTCGCGCGGTGGAAACCGAGTACATGAAGGACCGGAAGGTTCCGGAGTTCCGGCCCGGGGATACCGTACGGGTCCATGTCCGGATCACCGAGATGAAGTACGATCCCAAGCAGCGGAAGATGGTGGAACGCAGCCGGATCCAGCCCTTTGAGGGCATCGTGATCCGCAAGCGCGGCTCGGGCCTGGGCGCCACCTTCACGGTGCGCAAGATCACCCAGGGCATCGGCATTGAGCGGATTTTTCCGCTGTACTCGCCGTACATTGAGAAGATTGAGGTACGGCGGCGGGGCAAGGTGCGCCGGGCCCGGCTGTACTACCTGCGGGATCGCATCGGCAAGAAGGCCCGCGTGAAGGAACGCCGATAGGCCTTTGAAACCGGACGGCTTGGGGCGGGGCCGCCGCCGCTGGCGGCGGCCCCGCCCCGTTCATTGAGCCCCTTTCCGCCTGCCTGTAAACTTCGGGCTCAAAGGAGGTTCGTCCCATGCGCAAACTCACCGCCCTTCTGGCCCTCGGCACCCTGGCTCTGGCCCTGAGCAGCCTTCGGTGCGACAAAAACCCGCCTCCCAGCCCCTCCAACCCCTACGAACGCACCGTGCTGGCCGAGGTGTTCACCAATGTGAACTGCCCCAACTGCCCGGTGGCCGACGCCTACATTGACAGCCTGGTGCAGGCCAACCCGGCCGTGGTGGCCGTCAAGTATCACTCACCCCGCTATCCCTTCCCCGATCCCTTCATCAACGACCAGGTGGATCTCCGCGAGAGCTTCTACTTCGGCAATACCGACCACGGCTACCCCTATGTGTACTTTGACGGGGTGTTCGGCAACGAAGGGGTGAGCGGCATCGCCGGCTGGGGCAACCAGATCCGGGAGCGCCGCGAGGCCGGCAGCCCGGTGAACCTCGCGCTCGGCGGCACCTATCACGCAGAAACCCACGCCGGCACCCTGCAGGTGTACCTGGAAAGCCAGGAGGCCGTGTCGGCCCGGCTGTTCGCCGTGGCCGTGGAATCGGGCCTCACCTACGAGGATGAAACCTATGACCATGTGTTCCGCGCCTTTGTGGGAGACCCGCAGGGCCGGGCCGTCACCGCACCCGACACGGTGAGCCTGGCCTTTGAGGTGGCGCCGGAATGGAACCCCGACGAGGTGGCCTTCGTGGTGTTCTTCCAGGATCCGGACAGCCGCGAGGTGCTGCAGGCCGCCCGCATTCCGCTTTCGGACCTGGGCACGACGACCCCGCCCGAGGTGTTCCGCCTGACCCCGGAATCCATGGATACCCTGGGACCGGCCGGCCATACCCTCAGCCTGCGGTTCTACCTGAAGAATGTGGGCCAGGATGCCGACTCGGCCTGGGTGGAACTGCGGGGGGTTCCGGACCTCTGGGTGGCCACCCTGTGCATCGGCGACATGTGCCTGCCCCGGCCCTCGGGCTACACCCACCGGCTGAGCCCGGGCGATTCGGTGAACCTGGATGTGGACCTCTATGTCCAGCAGGCAGATTCCGCCACCCTGTGGCTCTTTACCGAGGCCCAGATCGGCCGGGACCGCGACTCCGCCCGCATCCGGGTGACCTTCAACGGGGGCCGCTGAGCCATGCTGCCCTGGCTCCTCCTGGCCGCCGCCGGTTTCAACCTCTATTTCACGGGCTCCAACCGCTACGAGTACTGGGGATACCGCGACGGCCACACCTGGCACCTGGAAACCCTTCAGGCCGATGTCTTCGGCGACGCCTGGACCCTCGGCTGGACCTATATGTACTACCGCACCGCTGAAAACGCCCCGTTCCCGGCCCGCAACCAGTTGCTGAAGTACACCCTGGAATGGGCTCCCGGCGCCTGGACCCTGCGCCTGGGCACCGTGGAACCCGCCCTCGGCCGGGGCCTTCTGCTCTACGCAGGCGAAGAGGAAACGGCCCTGCTGGACCGGTTCGTGTACGGGGCCCAGGTGGAGTTCGCCCCCGGCGCCTGGAACTTCCTGGCCTTCGCCGGCGTTCCGCGGTCCTATGTGTTCTACGCCCCCCAGCACGGCCTCCAGGACCGCCTGGCTGGCGGCCAGGTGCAGTATACCCGCGGCGCGGTGACCGTGGGCATCGCCTATCTTCTGGAAACCACCGTGCCCAACGCCCGGGAGGCCACGCTGGACCTGATCCCCCAGGACAGCCGTCGGAGCCACTTCGGCGCCCTCTTCGGCCATTACCAGAAGGGCCCCGTGGAGGTGTACTTAGAGGGCGCCCTGCGAACGGGCTTTTATCCGGCCCTCTTCGCCGACACCCTGGGCTACGGGGGCTATCTGTACGCCGGCTACACCCGGGGCCGCTGGACCCTGGGCCTGGAACTGGAAACGCTTCAACGCCTGCAGCATCCCTATATGCTGCCGCCGGCCGTGGACCACTACGGTGTGTACCTCACCAACGGCGACCAGGAGGCCGGCGCCGGCCTCACCCTGAGCGGCCGGCTGGGCCGCCGGACCGAACTCACACTCCACGCCTCCCGCATCCAGGGCCAGTACCTGAACCAGGACGCCTGGATCCAGGAGGCGTACGCCGCCCTGCAAACCACCTGGCGCACCCACAGCGTGCACCTCTCGGCGGACGCCATCCGTTTTGAGAACGCCTGGGCTGCAGGCCTGTATCACCGCACCGAGCAAACCGTGGAGGCGGGCTGGATGGCCCCGATCTTCGGCGCCTGGGGCCTGGACCTCAAGGTGCAGCATCGGCGCCGCCG
>WGAB01000082.1 GCA_015489295.1 Caldifarciminota bacterium | reverse complement strand
AGAACATTACGCCTGCATCCACCAGGGGCAGGACGGGGAGGGGAGTCCCCAGGAGGTGGGCCCGGGAAAAGAGCACGCCGAGGTCCAGGTAGGCTTTGCGGCCCCGCGGAGCCCAGGTAAAGGTCACGGGCCCCATGCCGCCGGGGTTCAGGCCCACTTCCAGCCGAAGCCGCCCCGGGAGCCGCGCCCCCAGTACCAGATAGTGCCGGTTCCCCTGACTGGTGAACACGCCCCGATAAGTGACCACGCCGGTGCGAAAATCCCAGCCCATCGCCACGGCTATGCCCTTGAGATCCAGGTCAAAGGCCTCAATCCGGGGCGAGGAGGCCTCCACCGTCGGGTTTCCGATCCAGAGGAAGCCCCTGAGTTGCAAAGCCAGGGGACCAGCCTGCGTTTGCAGGCCCATCTGGGCGAACCACGGCCAGTGGAGCGGGCGCGTGAACAGGTAGGCCGGCCCTATCCTCAGGCCGAGTTCCTGCAGCCCCACCACGGCCCGGGGGCGGGGTGTTGCCGGCACGCTCATCCAGAAGCCGTCCATGCCGGGATAGGCCCAAAGCAGATGTGCACTCAAAAGCAGGGTCACCATGGCTACAGCAGCGGCCAGAGGGCCTGAGCCAACCCGCCGAAGTCGGCGGTTCCTTCAAGGTGCATCCGAACCTGCTCCAGCACCACCTGGCCTTCAAAGGAGGCAAACTGGGGCAGGGGCAGTTCCACCTTGACGATCACCCACATCTCGCCCTGTTCAATGCAACGCTGGAGTACCGGGGCCGCCTGGGGCGATGCGGGAACGCCCTGGCGTTCCACTTCGCCCGAAATCTGGTCCTGGAGGAACACCGCCGCCTGGTCCAGGTACGCGGGCGCCTCTCGATATCCCAGGGCCCGCAGGACCTCGCAGGCTCCGGTGGCCGCCCCGGTGCATCGGGCGTAGAGTTCGGTGCCCCGGGTGCTGCCGGTGTCGCTCACGAGCAGGGTCACCGTGAGATTGGCCGTGCTCCGGGCCACATAGTCCCAGGAGATGGCCTCCACCGTGAGGTCCCGGGCCTGCTTCAGGTCCACGTGGCGTTCCAGGTAGAACACCACGCTGCCGCCCGGGGCCGAGACCCCGGTGAGGGGCAGGGTTAACGGATCCAGGGAAATCTGCAATTGCACCCGGGCCCGGCACCCGGCAACCATCAAAAGTGCCAGTGCCAGAACCCCCAACCGCCAGCGGTTCATTGCAGCCGTTCCAGGTTCTCCCGGAGCTTGGCGAGTTTCTCCTGCAGGGTTTGTACCTTCTCGCGCTGCTGGGCCACCACGTGTTCCGGTGCCCGTTCCAGGAACCGGGGGTTGTTCAGGCGTGCCTGGGCTTTGGCCAGGATGTCCTCGATCTGGGTGATTTCCTCCTGAAGCTTCTTGCGTTCCCGTTCCAGGTCGATGCCGGGCAGGGGCAGGTAAAACTCTTCGCCCTTCACCACGATGACGGTGGCGGGGTGAGGTGCCTCCCCCTCCACGTCGATCCGGTGGATGTGGGCCAGATGGCGGAAGATGGGCAGGAGTTTCTGGAACGCCTGCACCACCTCCGGCCGTGCCCGGCGCACCACCAGGGGCAGATCTTGTTTGCCTGGAATCCGATAATAGGACCGTGCCTCACGAACCTCCCGTACCACCTCCTTGAAGAGTTCAAACATTTCCGCATCCTGGGGATACCGGTGCTCGGTGGGCACGGGCCAGGGCGCGATCATGATGGATTCGCCCTGGCGGTTTGGCAGCCGCTGCCAGATTTCCTCGGTGATGAAGGGCATGAGCGGGTGCAGGAGCCGCAGGGTGGTTTCCAGGACATGGAAGGCCACGTTCAGGGCCGCATCCCGCTGTTCACTGGCCAGGCGGGGTTTGATGGCCTCCAGATACCAGTCGCAGAACTCGTGCCAGAAGAACTCGTACAGGGTGCGGGCCACCCGATGGAACTCGTAGTTTTCCAGGTCACGGGTGACCCCCTCCACGGTTTCATTGAGCCGGGTCAGGATCCAGCGGTCTTCGGTTTCCAGGTTTTCGGGCAGGCCGGTGTAGGCAAACCCTTCCGCATTCAGGAGGAGGAGCCGGGAGGCGTTCCAGATTTTGGTGGCAAAATTGCGGCCCACCTCGATGCGTTTCTCGCCGAACAGGATATCCTGACCCTCGGGCATGGAAAGGATCACGCTGATCCGCAGGGAGTCGGCGCCGTACCGGTCCATGTATTCCATCGGATCCACGAAATTGCCCAGGGTTTTGGAGATCTTGCGGCGCTGCTCGTCGCGGACCAGGCCATGCAGGTACACATCCCGGAAGGGCACCTCACCCATGAAGTGCAGCCCGGCCATGACCATCCGGGCGACCCAGAAGAACAGGATGTCCCAGCCGGTCACCAGCACATCGGTGGGGTAAAAGTGCTTGAGCCAGGGGGTTTCGTCGGGCCAGCCCAGGGTAGAAAAGGGCCAGAGCCACGAAGAAAACCAGGTATCGAGGACGTCTTCATCCTGCCGGAGCCGGGGAGAGCCGCACTGGGGGCATTTGCCAGGGTTTTCCTTTGCCACGGTCGTGGCCCCGCAGTCCTGGCAATAGTACACGGGCACGCGGTGGCCCCACCAGATCTGGCGGGAGATGCACCAGTCGCGCACGTTCTCCAGCCAGTTGAAGTACACCTTTTCAAAGCGCCTGGGGATGATCCGCAGGCGGCCTTCGCGCACCACCTGGAGGGCGGGCTCCGCCAGGGGCCGCATCTTCACGAACCACTGCTCCGACAGGTAGGGCTCGATGACCGTTTTGCAGCGGTAACAATGGCCTACGGCGTGCCGATGGGCCTCGGTTTTCTCCAGAAAACCGGCCTTTTCGAGGTCCTCCACGATCCTCTTGCGTGCCTCGTAGCGGTCCAGGCCGGCGTAGGGCCCGGCGTTTTCGTTCATCCGGGCCTCTTTGTCCATAACCAGCACGAAGGGCAATCCGTGTTCGGTGCCGATGTCGTAGTCGTTGGGATCGTGGGCCGGGGTCACCTTCACGGCGCCGGTGCCGAACTCAGGGTCTACCCGGGGATCGGCGATGATGGGGATTTCGGGAGGGACCTCGGCGGCGCTCTCCTTCCCGACCGCATAACTCCGGCGGGTCCAGTCTACAAGCGGCAGGCGTACCTTCTTGCCCACCAGGTGCCGGTACCGCTCATCGTCGGGGTGCACCGCCACGGCGGTATCCCCGAGGTAGGTTTCCGGCCGGGTGGTGGCCACCACCACGAAGGTGTTTGGATCGTCGGCCAGGGGGTACCGCAGGTACCACAGGTGGCCGTCCTGTTCCTGGTGTTCCACCTCGTCGTCGGCCAGAGCCGTGCCGCAGCGGGGGCACCAGTTGATGATGCGGAGCCCCCGGTAGATCAGGCCTTCCCTGTACAGGCGCACGAAGGCTTCGATCACGGCCCGGTACATGTCCGGGTCCATGGTGAACTTGGCCCGCGACCAGTCGGCCGAGGCGCCCAGTCGTTTCAGTTGTTGGACGATGCGGTTGCCGTAAACCTCTTTCCACTTCCACACCCGGCGGATGAATTCCTCCCGGCCCACATCGAACCGGGTTTTGCCCTCGCGGGCCAGTTCGCGTTCCACCACGTTCTGGGTGGCAATGCCTGCGTGGTCGGTACCGGGTTGCCAGAGGACGTTGTAGCCCTGCATCCGTTTCCACCGGGCGAGGATGTCCTGGAGGGTGTTGTCGAGCACGTGCCCCATGTGGATGATGCCCGTGACGTTCGGCGGGGGCATCATGATGGCGAACCGGGGCCTCCGGGGATCGTGGGGATCGGCCCGGAAGTACCCGCGCTCCTCCCAGAAGCGGAACCACTTCCGCTCAATCTCTTGGGCGTTGTATCGCTTGGGAAGTTCCATGGTGACAGACGAAGGGGCAGTTGCCCGGGCTATTCCTCGATGATTTCCACATTGGCCCGGGGGATGATCACCCGCCGGCCGTCCTGCAGTTCCAGTTCCAGAACCCGAACCTTGGCCTCGGTTTCGATCTCCTGGAGCTCCGCCGGCAGGCTAACCACCTTGCCGATCTGGCCGAAGTAGGGCTCACGGATGACGCGTACCAGGCTCCCGGGCACGAGGCCTTCCTTGAGTTCGGCCCCCTCTTCCCTGGGTTCCTCGTCGGTATCCAGGGCCACGATGACCTCAGGCCGGATCACGCCCGCTCGAATCTGGGTTGCGCCGTTGATGGACGCCTTTTTGCCGTCCAGAGACTTCAGGAGGTCGAAAGTCCGCTGTGCCATCTCGATTCGCCCGAAGCCCTCGGTGATGATCAGGGTGATGCCCTTCTGTTCGTTCCCCGTGATGGCCACGCCGATGTCGTAGCCCAGGAACGCCCGCAGGTTGGCGTCGTCGATGCCGCCCACCACCACACCGCAGGCCCCCACCGCTACGGCTCTGTCCAGCACCTCTTTGGTAACAAAGGAACCGCCCACAATCACCTTGCCCTTGTCGTCGGGCCGGATATGGTCGACGGTGAGTTCCTGGTCCGGTGAGTCTACGGCCACCCGAAGGGTGCCGATGCGCTCGCCGCCGATGCCGAAGATGCCCTGGATAAAGCTCCCCTTGGTTTGTACCACCACTCCTTCGTCGGGGATTACCTCGACCACCTCGCCGTCCAGGTAGGCGATGACCTCCACCGGCACCGGGGGCTCGCGGAGGATCACCTGGCCGGTAATGTAGGAGATGCTTTCGATGATTCCGTCGGTGGGGGCGGTCACGGTGCTCTTAAAGAGGCCGAAGAAGCCCTTGGACATGGCGATGGGCTCGCCCTTTTTGACGGCGTCGCCCTCTTTTTTCAGCATGAGATGCTTCAGGTCTTCGGGGGGCACGGACAGCATCCCCGCCACATTGATGGGCACCACATTCCCGGGCAGCTCGGTACGGGCCACCACATCCTCGGCCTTGACCCGGGCGCCCTTTTCCACGAGCACGGTGCCCTTTAAGGGGAGCCGCCGTTCCTTCCGGATCCAGGTGAGCCGCGAAACCTTCAGGCCTGGCGTATACGCGTGTGCCATGGTTCATTCCCCCTTGGTTGGCTTAGCCTGTTGCACCCTTGCTGCCAAGCTCTCGGCCCATGGGCGGACCTCGGCGTCGTTCCTGTGCCGTGCCAGCCAATCCTGCAGGACCTGTAAGGCCGCCTGCGTGTCGCCCCGGGCCTGATAGATTTGGGCGAGTGAAGTATAAACCTCTCGCTGGTTCGGCGTCATGCTGCGGGTCAGCTCCAGGTACTGGATGCCCAGCGAGGTGTCGCCCTGGGCCAGATAGGTCTGGGCCATCTCATAGTACACGGCGGGATTCTTGCCCAGCGAATCGGCCCGGTGCAGCACCCGGAGCGCATGTTCGTAATCGCCGGCCAAGCGGTACAGATTCGCCGCGCGGGTTTCGATGGCCAGCACCTGCCCCAGCAGTTCCGAAGAGGTTCGGAGGTTTCGCACCTGCCGCAGGAACCGCCCGGCCAGGTCCAGCTCCTCGGCGGCTTTGTGGGCTTCGCCCTGGCTTTCGTAGTACAGGCCCAGCCGCAGGGCCACCGAGGCATAGTTCCGGATGAGTTTTTCGTGGGTTTCGTCCTTGTACACCCGCGGATTGAACACGCCCCGGTACCGGAACACCCCCTCTTCGGGATAGATCTTCTCGGCATACTCGGCCAGGAACGCGTCGGGCGGCATGTCGGCGTGGAGCTTGTACCGGGTGTACTCGGCATTGACCCCCTCGAACTGGGACGTGCCCACGCTGTCGCCCACCACGCGGAAGGCCAGCCCTTCCATCAGCAGGTAGGCGTTCCAGCCCTGGTAGTTGTTGCGGGCCACGGTAAGGGCGAAGTAGATGGGAACCTCAAAGTGGGCGCCTTTTATGACCTTCTCCAGAAATTGGCGGGGAGGGGCAAAGTAGATCCGCGGCATCCGCACCCCGCCCACATTGATGTACTCCTCCGGGGCTGGCTGGTACCCGGCGCTGGTGGCAATCATGTCGCGGATCATGATGTCCTTCAGCAGCACGAACCGCCCGTTGACCTGGTACACGGGCTGAACCTTCTTCAGATCGTCCATGGAAAAGGAGATCGGCGCTCCCCAGCCCTTGAGCTGCCGACAGTACCAGTCGGTGTTCAAAAGCGACAGGTTTGCGATGATCACATCGCGCCGGATGCCCAGCACCTCCTGGTCGAACCACAGCGGGAAGGTGTCGTTGTCGCCGTTGGTGAACATCACGGCCTTGCCCTTCTGGGGCGAGTAGAGCATGTTGTAGGCGTAGTCTTCGGCGATGTAGTTGCCGGAGCGGTCCCGGTAGGGATACGCCCAGGCGAACTGCCAGCCCACGATGCCCGCCGCCAGCACCAGGCCCACCACGTGGGCCAGTTTGGGAATCTTCAGGTTGACCTTGATGAGGCGCAGGATCTCATAGAGTCCGATGCCCGCGTAGAGCCCGATCATGGTGAAGCCCAGGGCAAAGAAGTAGTCGCGGTCGCGCACCTCGGTGATCCCCCGGGCCTTATTCAGCGGGTTCACCGGCATGGTGGGCGAATCCTTGAGGTTCAGGTAGATGATGAGCCCCAGGGTGCCAAGCAGCAGCAGGCCGAAGAGCAGGGCAAAGGATTTCCGCTCATTGGCAAAGTGGGTGAGGATGCCCACCAGCGCCAGGAAGGTTACGGGAATCAGCAGGGAGCCGTACTGCCAGGAGTAGTACAGCCAGAACACCTTCAACTGGTCCACGAAGGCGATGCGCCGGGGCCAGATCTTGGCGGGCTCATATTGCTTTCGCGTGAGCACATCCAGGAAGGCTTTCCAGTCGTCGGGCTCGGCCTCATTGATCCGCAGGAGGTCCGGGTGCGCGGCGCCCCATTTGGCCCGCACGATTAGGAAGAACTCGGTGGAAAAGCCGAGCAGCATGAGCAGGAGGGTGAAACCCCGCCAGTCCCGATAGAGTTGATCCCGGACGTAGATGGCCAGGGTCGCCAGCAGGGCGCCGGCAATCTGGAGCCCCAGGTTGCCCAGCATCAGGCCGCCGGCCGAGGCCACCAGGGCCACCACCAGGGCAATCACCCACAGGTTGTTGAAGTCCAGCCTTTGCCGGTAGTACAGGTAGAACAGCAGAATGCCCTGGAACACCAGGTTGGCGATGCCGGTACTCAGGCTGGGCTCGTAGGAGGTTTTGAGGGCCGCGTACAGCAGGCCCAGCACCGCGATCAGGGGCACCAGCTTGATGTCCCACAGGATCTCGCGTTTCACGAGGTACACAAAGAAGATGATGGCCGGGAGACCCACCAGGGCTCCCAGGTGGATGCCCGACCAGAGCAGGGTGATGTAGCCGATGAAAATCAGGTATCCCAGGCTTCGGGGATCGTCCTTCTCCTCCCACCACTTGAAGGCCACCCAGGCGGTAAACAGGATGATGAAGTTGGCCGGCGTGTAGGTTTCCGCCTCGGTGGAGTTGAACCACACCGTTTGAGCGAAGGCGCCGATCAGGGCGCCAAAGATGCCGCTCAGATGCACGAGCGACCGCGGCAGGTCGCGGTTCCAGAGCCGAAGGGTCTTCACCGTGAGCAGATACACGAAGCCAGCGGTGAGGGCGCCGGTGGTCACGGAAATCAAGGTGATCTTGAGCACGACATTCTGGGGCGAGCCGTCGCGGACCAGGCTGTAGAGCACATGCAACGGCAACGGCAGCAGGGTCATGAACTTCCCCAGGATCACGTAGAGCGGGGTACCGGGCGGATGGGGCACGCCCAGGATCACCGAGGTGGCCAGAAATTCACCGACATCCCAGAACACCACCGTGGGGGCCTGGGTGTAAAAGTACACAAGCCATACGACCAAGCTGACCAAGCCAAAAAGGATCCCCTGAAGTCGCCGTTCGGACATTTCTGCCTCCTTATTGCGGACGGTACGATTTTACCGCTGGAATGCGTGATTATACCCCGTAGAGCCGAAGGGGGCAACGTGGGCGTTGGGTTGGATTGGAGAAGTTGTTGGGCCGTACGGAGGATAGCCTCTTGGGTGCCAAAGGAAAGTGGAGATGGGGGGATTCGAACCCCCGACCCCCTGGTTGCAAACCAGGTGCTCTCCCACTGAGCTACATCCCCACAGGACGAGGTTCCAAAGTTTACATGCGGCGGTTACAGGGGTCAAACTGCGGCATCCCGGCGGGCGCGAATCCTGTACCATCCTATGCCATGACCCCGCCGGTGATCCGGATTCAGGACCTGTGGCTGTGGTGGCCAGACACCCCGACGCCGACCCTGGCAGGCCTCCACTGGCACCTGGAAGGGCCGGGTGTCGCCGTGGTCACCGGCTCCGCAGGCTCGGGGAAGAGCACCCTGCTGCTGGTCCTGGCGGGGCTGGTTCCCCACCCCTTTCCGGCCCAGTGGCAGGGAACGGCTCAGGTAGGCTCTGCCCACCCCCTGGCGGGTGATTTGCCACCTGTGTCCCTTTTGCTCCAGCATCCGGAAACCCAGCTGGCAGCCTACGGTTGGGCCCAGGAGGTGCTTCGGGATCTGCCCTGGGAGCCGGAACCCGTGCCCCTGCATCAGCACTCCTCGGGAGAACTGCAGCTTTTGGCCCTGAAGCGGGTCTTAAGCACCGCCCAGCCCGTGGTGCTCCTGGACGAACCCTTTGCCAACCTGGACGCCCGTGCGGCCGAGTATCTAAGCCGATGGATCGAAACCCATCGGCAAACCCGTCGGATCGTTTTGGTCACCCACTCCCTGCCCCCGGGCCTTATTCCGGATTCGTGTTTTTTGATGCAGGAAGGCACGCTCCGGTCCGTTTCCCTGGCCCATCTGAAGCGCACGGGCCAGCTCCGGATCGCCGAGGCTGTGGATCCCCCCAGGTTATCGTTTCCAAGCGACGGGTCCTGTGCCCTGAGCCTGGAGGCACTGCGGCTCACCCGTGGGACCCGGACCCTGGTGACCGACGGCCGGCTGTGCTTGCGGCAGGGAGAACTGGCCCTGCTCACCGGGGCCAACGGCTCCGGCAAAACCACCCTGGTGCGGTGGCTCCTGGGGCTGGAGCCCGGCCAGGGCCGGCTCCGGTGGAACGGCCGGAGGGTACGGAACCTTCGGGGACGTGCCCTGCTGGTGCCGGAGCAACCCGAACGGCTGTTCTGGGGGGCCACGCTTCAAGAGACCCTGCGCACCCTGGGGGGAGCGCGGGTCGAACTGGCTCCTCCCCTGCCTGAAGCCCTATGGCATCGGCCAGCCGTGTTGCTCAGCGGAGGCCAGGCCCAGATCGGGGCCCTGGCCCTGGCCTTTGCCCTGGCACCTCCCCTGTTGATCCTCGACGAGCCGACCCACGCCCTGGATGCCCGGTGCCTGGCGTACCTGCAGCACTGGCTCCAAAATTACCGGGCACAGGGAGGCATGGCCCTGGTGATTACCCACCATCCCCAGCTGTTCCGGCGTCAGGCCGACCGCTGGTATCACATCCAGGAGGCACGGCTTGGAGAAGTCCTTACGTGATCCCCGCACCCTCGCCTATCTGGCGGTCTTTGGAACCCTCTGGGGCGCGTGGGAAATCACGGCCGGGTCCGTTCTCCACATGATCAACCTGCCCCTGAAGGGCACGTGGCTGGCTGCTGTGGCCATGACCCTGGTGCTAACCGGGCGACGGCTGGCCCCTGCCCCCGGCGGTCTCCTGGTCATGGGCTTCCTGGCCGCCTTCCTCAAGATCTTTTCCTTTGGGGGTGTCGTGTTTACCCCGATGGTGGCCATTGTGATGGAGGCCCTGCTGGCCGAAACCGTGTTGCTGCTGGGCCGGAATCGAGCTCCTGCGTATCCCCTGGCCGGCGGCGCGGCCCTGCTCTGGCCGCCGATCCATCGGATCCTGTTCCAGGTCTTCTACTTCGGGGTGGACGTCTATGAGGTGTACCGGCAGCTGGCCCGGCAAATCACCCGCTGGTTTCCGGTGGAACTCCACCATCTGGTGGCGGCCCTGGGTATCCTCCTGCTGGTGCAGTTTTTGATCGGTGCGGGGGCTGGCGCCCTGGCGTTGGTGCTCGCCCAAAGGGTTCGGTATCGGCCGTGAACACGAACCTGTTTCTCCTGCTGTTTGTGGGTACCCTGGTCACGGTACCCTGGCTGCCCCTGCCGTGGCTGGTATTCTGGACCGTGATCACCCTGGTTCTGACCCTCCGCGGAGCTCCCCAGGCCCTTCGGGTGATCCTGAGGCCCTGGTTTCTTGGATCCACCGCCCTGATGGCCCTGGCTGTGTTTGTGCTGCTGCCCGGGGTGCCCGTGGCCCAGCGGGGGGCCTGGATCGCGCGATTCCTCCTCCGGGCCTGGATACTGATCCTTTGGCTTCAGCTGCTCCGGCACCAGGTGTCTCCCTATGCGTTGGTGCGGTTGCTCCGCAAAACCCCCGTGCGTTCCTGGGTGCCGCTGGTGGTCCTGTCCCTGTTTCTTCTTCCGCGGCTGATGGAAGAGGTTACCGAGTCCTGGAACCTCTACCGCGTGTGGATGGGAGGGCGCCGGTGGCGTTCCGTGCCCAGGTTCCTCATGTCGGTGGTGCAGCAGGCAGTGCGCATCGCCGAGGACCTGACCCTGGCGTTGGTCCTGGTGCTTCGGGAGGAGTCATGAGGCCGCTGCACTATGCCCTCGTCGGCCCCGTGGGAGGGGGCAAGACCACGGCGCTTCGTCGGGTGGCCGAGCGGTTTTCCGGCGAGGCGGGAGGGGTGCTCTCCGTGCGTGTCGAAGGGCCCGAGGGCCAGGTGGTGGGTTACGATCTGGTGCCGGTCCCCGGAGATCAACGATGGCCCTATGCCCGAACCACCGGGCCAGGAATCCGGGTGGGGCGGTTCTGGATTCGGGAGGAAGTGATCCAGGAAGTTCAGGGGATGCTGGATCGGCAGCGTCCCCGCCTCTGGCTCCTGGATGAGGTGGGAATCTTAGAGCTCCGGAGGCACCGGGGGTGGTGGCCCTGGCTGGTGCCGCGGCTGCAGGACCCCCGGGTGCCGGTGGTGCTCACGGTGCGCGAGAGTCTGCGGGAGGTCCTGTTGGCTTCGTTTCCCCATGTTGCCTGGCGGTTTTATGCCCCCGAGGATGTGGAACGGTT
Organism: Caldifarciminota bacterium; assembly: GCA_015489295.1. Next base: position 1,573 of record WGAB01000082.1, on the reverse strand, counting down.
GATGGCCGACCTGGTTCGTCGGCTTCGGGAGGGGTAGGTGAAAAAAGAGGGCGGGCCTGCCCCTTGGGGCAGGCCCGCACGAAAAGGCCTTTGGCTCTGCTTAGAACCCCAGTCCCCAGGCGAGGTAGACAAACTTGTTGGTATCCACCGAGAGGAACAGTTCCGAGTGGAACGACGGCCGGTAACCCACGGAGACCGTCAGCCGGGTTTCCTGGCCGTCATGGGCCACGGTTTCCACGGTGCCGTCCTGGTGTTTCACAATCTGCTGGAGGTGTCCGTAGCGCTTCACGCCCTCATACCGCGCGGCCACGAAGAACTTCGGGTTCTGGGGCAGGCGAAGCGTAAGATCCACGAAGTATCCGCTGGCATGGTCAAACAGATGGGCTACGGTGGCCTGCGCCTGGGGCTGACCGTAGGTGTCCATGTAGCGGTTGGCGAATTCCTGGATCACCGCGTCGAGGTTGTCGTACCGGGTTCGGATGAACTCGCCCATGAGGGTAAAGAGAGGCCGTTCGTATTTTCCCTGCACGTTCAGGGCCGTAAACCGACCGGAGTTCGAGAAGTTCCCGGGAGTGTACACGCCGCTGTAGCCGGAAACCCCCAGGACCAGTCCCGGGATGCCCTGATAGGTGAGTTTCCCGGCCACCGCCTTATCGCGGTTATTGTCGCGGATGAAATCCGCGCTCCATCCGGCCAGGTTGTACCACCACGGCATGCTGCCTACCAGGGGCTGGTACCAGACCATCCGGGGGCCCTGGAACACGCCCACATCGTAGCCGAGGTTGCCGGCGAAGAAGACCCCGTTCAAGTCCAGCCCGGGTTCCGACCAGGGGAGTGTCGTGGGAAGCACGAGCATTTCCTCGGTGCCCCACATGGGCCGATGGGGGAAGGGCCAGTAGAAGTCGATCTGCATTTGCTGGTTGCCACCCAGGGGCAGGGCTATAAGCCCCATGCGCACCTTGTGGCCGGTGAGGTACTCCCAGGAAAGCCACATTTCCTTGATGGGGTTGGGCATCATGCCCAGCGCCGGCGCGGTGAGCAACACATCGTCCTCGTTCAGGGGGCGTTCATCCCACCGGGTCATTTCCATGGTGCCAAAGCCGCGGAGCCGGGCGGCCACGAAGAGGTCCATGGTCATGGTCCAGGTTCGGGCGGTAAAGTGGGACCCCGAATCCGGATGGTAGGTGGCCCGGAACAGGCCGTAGCCACCCCAGCGGAAGTTCAGTTGCTGGGCCCCTGCGGGAGCACCCAGCAAAAGCCCAAGGCCCACCAGCAACACCAAACGCCGCATGGAACACCTCCTTGTTGGTTCTCCGGGGGATGGGTAGAAACTTAGCCTCTCAATACGAGCCGCTGCCTACATTGTACAAGCCCTTTCTGGAGGGTGCAATTCAGGGCTGGGCAACCAGTTGCTGGTACAGCCGATAAAGGCGGGCCACATAGGCCTCCAGGGAATACCGTTCCAGGGCGTGGCGACGGGCGGCGCGGCCCAGCCGACGGCGGAGTTCGGCCGATTTCAAAAGGCGCCGCGTTTTGTCCAGGAAGTCTTCGAGATCACCCCGACGGGCCAGGT
>WGAB01000081.1 GCA_015489295.1 Caldifarciminota bacterium | reverse complement strand
CCCCAAGGGGGCGTGGCTCTGGATACCCTGACCTTCGTGTGGCACGCGGGTGATGCCGACCTGTACTGGATCCAGGTGGACAACAGCAGCACCTTCGCGACCCCGGTATTTGAGGACAGCACCGTGACCGACACCGTGTGGCGGGCGCCCGATCTGCTGCCGGCCGGCACCTATTCCTGGCGCGTCCGTGGCCGGCGCCCGGGCGAGCCCTGGGGGCCCTGGAAGGGGCCGGTGACCTTCACGACGCCGCCGGATCTCGCACCCCTTTCCTTTGTCGAATCCTCGGGCTATGTCCACGGCCTGGCGTTGCAGCCGGATATGGGGCTGGTTTTCTATGCCCAGGGCCAGGCCGGCCTGGGCCTTGCAGAGATGGACGGCTTTGTGCTGCTTTCGGGGCCGGAATGGGATGACCCCGCCTCCCAGGACAACGCCCGCGGTGTGTTCCTCTGGCCCGGCGATACCCTGGTGTACCTGGCGGATACCGATGGTGGCATCAAGATCCTGCGGTGGCAGACCTCCGGGTTCCAGTACCTGAACGCCGAGTTCGGCCGCAATGTCTATGACCTCACGGGCTGGCAATTCCGGGACACCCTGTACCTGTATGTGGCCGACCAGGACGACGGCGTCCTGGTGTTCAAGGTGGAAGCCCCGGGCTTCCTGACCCTGCTGGCCACCCTGCCGATGGATGGCTACACCTACGGCGTGGCTACAGACGGCAATTACCTTTATGTGGCTCAGGGCGAAGCGGGCCTGGCGGTCCTGTCGCTTGCCGATCCGGCCCAGCCCCAGGTGGTTGCCACGCTGGACCTGCCGGGCAACGCCCGCCGGGTGGCCGTGCAGGATACCCTCGTGGCCGTGGCCCTGAAGGAGGCCGGCGTGGCCCTCGTGTCGGTGGCCGATCCGGGCCAGCCGCGGCTCCTCGCCACCTACGATCCCTTTGACGGCTACGCCTGGGATGTGGCCCTCTCGCCCATGGTTCCTGAACTCTATGTGGCGGCCGGCGGCGGAGGCTTCTGGGTGATCAACATCCAGGACGCCAGCCATCCCGTGGCCACCGGGCGGTACACCGGCCCCTATGCCCTGTCGGTGGTGGCGACACCGTATCAGGGGGCCGGCACGGTGTCCTTCATCGGAGGGGCGCGGAGCGGGCTGTATGCTTTCTAAACGATGAAGCGCGTCGCACTCGGTCTTCTGCTGGGCGTGGCCATCGGCCACGCCCATTTTTTGGAACTCTCGCTCCGGCCCGGGGAAAGCCGCACGGTGGTGCTGGCTTCCTTTGAGCCCGAGCCGCCCCATCCCCCGGATGCCGTCACAGTCCGCCACCACACCCTGAAACTGCGCGATGTCTATCTCCACCGACTCACGCTGGAGGCCGGCCCCAGGCCGGTGACCCTCCGGTTCCAGAGTTCCCCGCCGCCGGACCGTCCGCTGGCTGCCGACTGGGCCGCCCTGTACCGCGCCCTGCCCGGCCTCCTGATTCCGGCATCCCAGCCCCTGCAGCACGGTACCTACCTGATCGTGACCGTGGATGCCCTGGTGCCCACCCTGGCCCCCTTTGTGCAGATGCTCAAGGAACACGGGTTTCCGGTGCGGGTCGCCACCCTGGAGCAGATTGGCACCACGACCACGGCCATCAAGGCCTTTCTCCAGGAGGCCTACGACACCTGGCAACCCCGGCCGGAATACGTGCTGCTGGTGGGCGATGTGGACATGATCGGCAGCCCCGGCGTGCCCACCTTCACCTTCGGCCTGGACCCCTCGGACCTGGACTACGCCCTGCTGGACGGCAACGATTACCTGCCCGATGTGTTCCTGGGCCGGATCCCGGTGGACCAGGCGCTGCAACTGCAGGTGGTGATCGCCAAAACCCTGGACTACGAACAGGTAGGCCACCCCGGGGATACCGACTGGCTGAGCCGGGCGTTGATGGTGGCCTCTACCCACTACGCGATTACCACGAAACTCACCAAACTGGGCATCCGCGACCGTCTGCTGGAACACGGCTACACCCAGGTGGACACCGTGTTCTGGTACGGCAACGGGGCCCAGCCTGGCCCTGAGGTGCTGCGGGACGCCATCAACGCGGGCGTGGGCATCGTGAATTACCGGGGATGGTCCGGCGCCCTGGGATGGTCCGAGCCGCCGTTCCACATCCCGGATCTGCAGCAGCTGAGCAACGGCTGGCAACTGCCGGTGCTCTTCAACATCACCTGCGGCGCAGGCAACTTCGCCTCGTCGGTGGACCCCTGTTTCGGTGAAGCCTGGCTGCAGCAGGGCACGCCCACCCAGCCACGCGGCGGCGTGGCCTTCGTGGGGCCCACGAACCCCAGCGTGCACACCCGCTGGAACAACGCCATCGACGCGGGCATCTTCCAGGGGCTGCTCCAGGAGAACCTGCGCCCCCTGGCCGCCCTCACCCTGCGCGGCCTGCTGCAACTGATGCAGGACTTCCCCGACCGCACGGCCCCGGGCGATTCCGTGGAGTTCTACTTCCATGTGTACCACACCCTGGGGGAGCCGGCGCTCCAGGTGCGCACCCGGCCGCCGGAACCCCTCCAGGTAAGCGTGCTGCAGTATCCCGATTGCCTGGGCGGCCTGCTGGCCCTGCAGGTTTCAAATTCTTCCGTATCCGTTTTCCGGCCCCAGGTGGCGGTCCTCTATGCGGGCGACTCCCTGTTGGCCTACGGCAGCACCGACAGCAGCGGCTACTTTGAGGCCGAGATCCCCTTCCTTGACTTCCACCCGGATTCGCTGACCGTGGTGGTGACCGCGCCCGAGGCCCGGCCCTGGCGCACCACCCTGGCCATCGGCGACAACAGCCCGCTGATCGTGCACCGCGCCTTTTACAGCGACGACAACGACCAGGTCCCCGAGCCCGGCGAACAGGGCACCCTGAATGTGGTGGTGGAGAACCCGGTGACCATGGGCTGGGACGGCTACTATGTGGCCGAACTCCAGGACACAGGCGCGGTGTTGCTCCAGGATTCGGCCTGGGTGAGTTCCATCGCCGGGGTGCC
>WGAB01000080.1 GCA_015489295.1 Caldifarciminota bacterium | reverse complement strand
ATCCAGGCCCACCCGCAGGAACACGGTGGGATAGGGCAGCGGGCTGCCGGGCCGCGGCCGCACCCAGAACCGCAGGGTGCGGTAATCCAGGAAGTCCTGCTTGCGGAACAGGGCGCGTTCGGCGTAGGCGAAGTGTCCGGGCCGCAGGTTTTCGGCGACCAGGGCCAGGGAGTGCTCGTTTTCCAGCTGGCCGGTGGTGGGGTCCCGGCGGAGCCGGAGGCCCGGCGGGGAGGTGTAGCCCGGGGTTTCCAGAACGCCCACGGTGGCCACGGAGAACCGTTCGTCCTCCTGCACCGGGTTCTCGGGGCTGGCGGTGTGTACCCCCCGGCCGATCCACTTGCTTCCGGTGACACTCATCTGGGCGATGAGCACCGTATCGGTCCGCTCAAAATCCGAGAGCCAGAGCCGCACATACCGGATGTTCTCCCAGGTGGCCTCGTCGCCTACCTGGCGATAGAAGTCGGGATCACGAAGGGGGATCCGGAAGTACTTCCAGCCGGTTTGGGGATTGACATATTCCAGGCCCGGTGCGTTGGGGTCATCCAGGTCCAGGGTGAAGGAAAAGTAGGCGTTTTTGGTTTCCAGGGTACCGTTTTTATCCAGGTCGTCGGTGTCCAGCTGGCGGTTTCCCTCGGTGCCGTTCACCCGGCTGAAATCGCGGGACCCGGGGGTGTAGTGGTAGTCGTCGTTGCCGTCGTCGGCGCTCCCCGGATGCCACTGGCCGTCATCCCCGGCCACGAGATCCAGTCCCACATCCTCGGAGGGGCTCACCTGGTTGTCGCCGTCCCGGTCCTCGTTGTGCACCTTGGGTACGAGTTGGTAGGTGGTATCCGTGCCCTGCACGATGCGGATGGTATCGTAGTCCGTGATGCCCCGGATGGCACCGGCGGCGTTCCGCCAAACCGAGCGCTCGGGGATCTTGTAGCCCAGGTCCAGGTGGAGCTTGGCCCCCTGGCCGTGTACATACACCTCCAGGTAGTCGTAGTTGGACAGGTTGAAGCCGGCGCTGGAAAACAGGTGGTTCAAACTGGCCCAGGCGTGGGGTGTACCGGGGGCCGGGGGCTCCACGATCAGCAGGAGGACCTCCTGGGGATCATCGGCCTCCTCGGGCCGGGCGTTGGGGAACACATCCCCCTTGCGCACCCAGTCCTGGGGGGAGGCCCAGATGATGCGACGGGCGTAGTTGGTGGTATCGTACACATCGCCGTCCAGGCCGGTGGGGATGCTGCCGTAGATCCAGCGGCTTCGGTAAGTGGGGATGTCCTGGCTCTGGCGGTTGCCCTCCATGTCGTCCAGATAGGCGTAGCCCAGGGTGCTGAGCACGGAGTAATTGCGGTCCAGGCTGCCCGACCAGGTGATCTGGCTCGGCTGATCGGTGGAAATCAGGGGAAGGCGGTCCACCCATCGGGTGAGGAAGGGCAGGCTTTGCTGCAGGTTCCAGCCCAGGCTGCCCATGAAGTCGCGGGTGGGCACCGAGCCCAGCTGGGGCCGCTGGTCCACGGTGGACACGGAACGGTACAGGAAACTGCCGTGGATTTTGAAGTTTTGCGACCAGTTGGACTCAAAGTAGCTGGCGATCAAGGACTTCTGGCTCTGGCTGAAGAAGGGGGCATAGTCGTAGGTGATCTCCAGGCTGGCGGTGGGATCGTTTAGCACATCCTGGTTCAGGATGGTAATGGTGCTGGCTTCGTAGTCGATGGTGTAATCCACGCCCCTACGCAGCGTTTGGCCGCGCCACCGGACCACCTCCGACCCCTCCACGATGGGATCGGAGCCCAGGGTGATGACCGACGAGCGGCTGGTGGTTTCAATGGTGATGAAGTAGGTGGTGCCTTCGTTGCCCTCCAGGGAGGAAACCGGGCTCCGGTACATGGCCGTGTCCGGGTCGGTGAGGGCTCCGGAGGCGAAGGGATAAGGTTCCGGGAACACCAGGTAGCCGTTGTTCAGGTCCAGGACCCGCTGGGCGTCCACCTTGTTGTCGCCGTTGGCGTCCAGGCCCAGGAGTTCCAGGAAGGTTTTGCCGTTGGCGTCGGTGGGCAGAATGCGGTTGTCGCTGCCCAGGTGGTAAATCTGGATGCTGGTGGGGGTCACCCCGGTGCCCACATAGTACACATTCTTGAGCATCATCAGCCAGAGCACGCTCTGGGCGTAGTAGATCAGGGCGGCGGTATCGGCCGAACTCGGGCGCTGAGGGCGCAGGCTGAGAGTGTCGTGATAGCCCTTGGGTTTCAGCATCTTCAGGAAAAGGTAGGTGGTGTCGCCGAAGTTGCCCACGGTGTCGCCTGCGGCCGTGATGTAGCGCACCCCCACGAGGTGCAGCCGGGGGTCCAGGCTGTTATGGAACATCAGCACATTGGAGCCGCCGAGGGTGTAAAAGTCGTAGTCAATACCCAGCTGCAGATAGGTGAAATTGCCGTTTTCGGTGTAAAAGGAGTCCGGCTGGTGGCTGTTGAGGTCATAAAAGATTGCGATGCCGGGCAGGGCGTTCTGGTTGTTGGCGGCGTTGCCGTCATCCAGGAACACTTCCAAAAGGGGCTGGTTGTTGGGACCGCGGGCGATGTGGGAGGTGTCGCCCAGCCAGAAAAAGCGGTAGCCCACATACTCGCGGGCATACAGGGTGTCCTGCCGGACCTCGGCGTTGGGTGAAAAGTGTCTGGTTTCCTTTTCGGCCTGTTCACGGGCCAGCACCGCCTGAAAGTCCACCGGACCCAGCTGGCCGGCGAACTTCACGCCGAACAGGCCCTTGCGGTTGCCCGAAAGGCCGGTGCTCACGCCCGGGATGTTGAAGTCGGTGTCGCCGGTTTCAATGAGCTGGATGATGTCGTCTTCGTCGCCCTTGTAGGTGAGTTTGATGGTGTTTTTCATCTTGTTTTCTCGCTTGGAATCGTGGTCCACCAGCACATGGATCTTGTCGCCCACAGTACCGGTGAGCTTGACCCTCAAGTTCTGATCCATTTCCAGGTTGGGGATGGCGGAACTGCGGCTTCCCTCCATTTCGGGCAGGCCCAAAATGCTGGTCTTGCGCATGCCCAGGGTGATGTCCTGCTGCCCTTCAATGCGGAGGCGGCCGCCCTGGCCCAGGAAGCCGATCTGGGAGGGCAGGCGCATGGGGATTTCAATATCCGGGATCAGGCCGCCTCCCGCGCGCTCGGAGGTGGCCCGCAGGCTTTCGGAGAAGGCCTGAGCCACGAGGTCCTGCAGGATTTCCTGGAACCGCTGTTCCTGGTATTCGGAGGGGCTATAGAATGCAGGGTATCCACCCATTGGCCGCGAAACACCCGGCCCTCCACGATGAGGCCGGTGGCCAGGTCTTCGTACAGGGTATCCTTCACGCCCAGGGCCTGGAGCACGCGATCTTCCAGGTCCGCGTACACCTGGCCCCTGAGGCTCACCGCGAAGGCGAGGGACAGGAGGAACGGCCAAACCCGTGTGTTCACAAGGAACCTATGCACCTACGGTAACATTCACCCCGGCTATTATTCTGGGGGCGCCCCCGGGGGTTTTCAAGGGAAAAGAAGACCCCTTCACTCCGTTTTGGGGCGGATGGATTCCAGGAAGTCCTGGAGTTCGGGATCGGGGGTGGAAAAGACCTCGGTGACGGGCACCGATACCCGGATGCGGCCCTGGCTCAACAGCACCAGCCGGTCGGCCACGCGCAGGGCGCTGCGCATGTC
>WGAB01000079.1 GCA_015489295.1 Caldifarciminota bacterium | reverse complement strand
GTACCGTTTGCCGCCGAAGGAAAAGCCGCCCTCGGCGCGGGCCACGGTTTTGCCGGGCCAGTTGCCCACATGCTGGCGCAGGCCGGTGAGGGCGTTGAAGATGGTGCTCTTGCCTGTGTTGGGGTTACCAGCCAGGGCCACCAGGTAGTCCCATTTGCCCTCCTCCAGGAGCCATTCCCGGGGATACAGCGGGCAGGTTTCGCAGGCGGGCGTGATCTTAGGCCGGGGAAGCAGTTTCATGGGAATCCTCCTGTACCAGGATTTCGCGGGCCTGTTCCCGGCGGAGGGCAATCAGGCTGCCCCGAACCCAGTAGGCCGTGGGGTCGCCGTGGCCGAAGGCACTCTGGAGCACGGGCTTCACCCGGGCTCCACGGGTAAACCCGAGGTCCAGGAGGCGGCGCCGCAGCAGGCCCTGGATGCGGGGTGAGATCCGGGCCACCCGGACCCAGGTGCCGGGTTCAATGTCGGCCAAGGTCTTGCGGGGCAGGGGCCGGGGCGGGGCTTCCGGCAGCACCTGCACGCTGATGTTGTTGGCCACGATGGGCGCGAGCCACAGGTCTCGGCCGTCCAACCGCAGGTGGATGCCGGTGGGCAGGTTCTCCAGCACCAGGAACACGGTACCGGGATCAATGCCCTCGGCCACAATCTGGGCGAAGATGTCGGCGGGTTCGTCCTCCACATGCACCACCTGAACCCAGGTTTGGGCAGGCACATCGGTCAGGGGTTTGCCGGGGGCCACCAGGGGCAGGGTGCCGGCCTCATCGGGAATGGGGTCGCCGTGGGGGTCACGGAGGGGATGGCCCATTCGGGCGGCGAGATCCCGCAGTTGCTCGGGCGTGAGGCGGTGCTCCTGTTTTTCCGCCAGGCGGTGCAGGTCCTGGGGTGGCAGATCGGTGGTATAGGACAGGTAGAACTCCCAGAGCCGGTGGGCCCGGAGGATACGGGTGGCCTCCTGCTGGCCCCGGAGGGTGAGGTACACCCGGTTGCCCTGCAGGCGTACGAGTTCCTGCTGGCACAGGCGGTCCACCAGCTCGGCCGCAGCCCTGGGCGAGACCTTCAGGTACCCGGCCAGGGCCTCCAGGGGCACCCCGTGGGCCTGGGGATCGTGGGAAAACAGGAACTTGAGGGTATCCTCCTGGGTTTCCCGCCGGCGAACCCGCAGGCGTTCTCGGGCTCTGGCCAGCCCCCAGGCCGCCAGGGCACCGGCCGCTGCAACCAAAACGCCTGTGAGCACCCACATTTTAGGCCGTCCTAAATTTTGTTTTAGGGAAGTTTAAAGCCACCGGGCCGGAGACGCAAGGGGCCTGGAGACGGGCGATCGCGCAGGGTCAGGAGGGTTTGGGGAGCCGTTGGGCAAGATCGCGGAGCCGCCGGGCCTTCTCCAGGGCCTGCAGCCCGCCCTTGAGGTTCACGGCCCGAAAGCCCAGGTTCCGGAGTTTGACGGCCACCGCGTAACTGGTGCGGCCGGTATCGCACACCACCACCAGGAGATGGCTCCGTTTCCACCGCTTCAGGGCCCGGGCCCGGCGGCGGGGATCCTGCAGGAAGGGCTCGGCCGGGAACGCAACGGCGTCGGGCAGGGGATGGCCGTCGGCCTCGGCCCGGACATCCAGGAGCAGATAGGGCTGGGGCAGGGTGCCGTCCAGGAGGTCTTCGGGTTCGATCTCCAGGGGCAGGGAGGGGGGCCGGGCGTGCTTCAGGAGGTCTACCCGGCGGCACTTGGCGCAGAGCCCATCAGGCGAGGAGGTGGGCTCGCCGCAGCGCACGCAGGGCTGCACCGACAGAGGCTCGGCCTCCCGGGGCTGTTGTTGCTCCAAAAGGGGCACAAACTTTTTGAGGAAAACCGCGAGCAACTGGTGCTTGACATTGGGGTTCTGTTGTTCCATCTGGTCCAGCAGGTCCTTGTACCGGTGCACCGAGCTGCCGAGGCCGTGGGGGCAGCTGCATTCCTGCACGGGCAGGCGATTCAGCAGCACGTAGTAGAGGTCCTCGATTTCGGGGGTATGGATCAGGGGCTTGACCTTACGGGCCTGGCCCGGGATCAGTGGCGGCAACACGGGTTTGAGCCGCTGGATGCTTTCAAAGTCGCCGGCAAAGAAGGCCGAGAGCATGGTACCCACGGTATCGTCCAGGTTGTGGCCGGTGGCCACCACGGTGGCGCCCTGTTCCCGGGCCAGTTTGGAGAACAACTGGCGTTTGATGGCTCCGCACACCGAGCACATCTTGTTCCGGTACCGGGTGGCCAGGAAATCGTCGATCCGGTACCCCTCCTCCTGGGCCAGGTTATAGACCACGAGGGGCACCTCCAGCTGGCGGGCCAGGTCGCGCACCTTTTGCTCCAGGTGGTCCGAGTAGTAGGCGATGCCCAGGTTCAGGTAGATCGCCACCAGATCCTGCTCGGGAAAGGCCCGGCGCAGGGCGTGGAGCAGGGCCACGCTGTCCTTGCCGCCGGAAACGGCCACGGCCACCCGGTCCCGGGGGCCGAACATGCGGTACCGTTCCACGGTCCGCTGCACCCGCCGCACGAAGAAGTCGCTGAAGCAGGCGGCACACAGGCGTTTGCGGGCGTACCGGAGGTGGACCACCGCCTCTTCCTGGCGGCACTCAGAGCACGGCACCCCCAAGGGTTCCAGGCGGACCTGATACCGCACACCTCCGCACTTGGCGTACTGCACCCTCTCTCAACCTCCTCTTTGGGTATTGCCGGGCCGGTGGAACGGTCTATTCGGGCTTCCGCTGGCCCAGTTCTCGGTCCAGCATCAGCAGGGCCGGCGGATGGTCCTTGGCCCGTTGCACTTTGCGCAGGACCGTTTCGGCGGTGGCCTCCTCCTCCACCTGCTCCTCCACGAACCACTGGAGGAACACCTCGGTGGCGTAGTCCTTGAGCGAGCGGGCCAGGTCTACGAGGTTGTGGATCCGCTGGGTCACCGCTTCTTCGTGATGCAGGGCATCTTCAAAGGCCTCGGCGGGCGACGACCAGGTGGCTTTGGGGGTTTTGATTTCGGCCAGCTGTACCCGGCCCTTCCGCTCGTTCACGAAGTCGAAGATCTTCATGGCGTGCTCGAGCTCTTCCTGGGCCTGCACGCGCATCCAGTGGGCGAAGCCGGGCAGATCTTCGGCCTCAAAGTACGCCGCCATGGCCAGGTACAAATAGGCGGAAAAGAGTTCGGCATTGATCTGCTCGTTCAGGGCCTCCTGCATCTTCGGGTCCAGCATGGTGTGCCTCCTTTCGTTTTACCTTTCCGGTCAATCGGGTTTCATTAACCCTAAAGCCGGGGCCGGGGGACTTCAAGGGGCCGCGGGTCCTTGGACCCGCTGGGGGAGGGGCGTATAATTTGCGGCCCCCAAAAGGAGTGATTGGCCATGGCAGCACGCTGCGATTTGTGCGGAAAGGGTGTCCAGTTCGGAAACCGCGTGAGCCACTCGCACCACCTGACCCGCAGGAAATGGAAGCCCAACCTGCATGTGGTTCGGGTGCGGATGGAAGACGGCACGGTCAAGCGCATGAAACTCTGTACCAAGTGCATGCGGAAGGTACAGAAGGCCGTGTAGCCGGTTTCTCATGGCCCGTAAGGGCTGGCGCCCGATCCTCGTTTTCCTTTCTCTTGCCTTCATCCTTTTCCTGATCTATCTCGCAGGGGTGGGATGGGGGCTTCCCTTTTTCCTGAAACGTCGCCTCGGCCCAGGATGGCACCTGGAGGGGTACCGGTTTCACCTGCCGGGGACGGTGGAAATCCGGCAGGTACGGGGACCGGACTCAACGATCGTGCTGCGTCGGCTCCGGATCCGGTTTGTGCCCTGGGATCTCCCCTTTCGCAGGGTGCAGGAGATCCGGGTGGGGTTCCTGGCCCTTCGTTTGGGGGGCCGGGAGTCTGCCGCTGGCAACCCCTCCTCCCCTCAAACGCCCCGGTTGCAGGTGCTGGTGCAGCAGGTGGCGGCAGAAACCCTGCGGGTGCGACAGGGGCCCTGGGATCTTTTTCTGCAGGCGGTCCGGTTCCGGGTCCGGGGAACCCGAGACCGGTTCACCTATACGCTTTCCCTCGGTCGGATCGATCTGGCCCGGGAGGGCCGCCCGCTGGCCCGGCAATCGGCGGTGCTCGCCGGGGGGTATGACCGGGGCCGCTTTGCGTTGCACCAACTCCACATCGAAGGGGAACCCCTGAGGGGCCATCTCCGGGTGACCTATGAGCCCCCGGTGCTGGAACTCCAAACCGATTCCCTGGCCTGGGCTGGCCAGGGAGACCTGCGGCACCTTTTCCTGCGGCTGGATACCCGGGTGCCGGGCGGCGAGCTGCGGGTGGCGCGGATCCGCTGGCAACGGCAAAAAGCCGGGCCGGTGACCCTGCGCTTCGTGTGGAACGAGCCCCGCCTGGAGATCCTCCGGTTGGAAGGGGCCCTGGGGCTGCTGCAACTGACGGCACAGGGCTGGGTGGCCCCCCGGGATCGGCGGTACTCCCTGCACGTGGAGGCCTCCGGCCCCTGGCAGGATGCCCGAATCCAGGGGCTGCAGGCCGACTTTGCGGGGGTTGGGCTTGAGGGATCCGGCACCTTTTCCCTGGCCTCCATAGCCTGGCAGGGGCGGCGGTTCCAGGGGGTCCGGGGACAGGCGCACTGGCAACTGCCCGACGAGTGGCAGATCCTTCGTTTTGAAGTTGCCCGGCCCACGATCCTGGCCGAGGGATACGGCACCCGCGATACCCTGGCCCTCTGGGCCACGGTAGGAGACCTTCCGCTGGCGTACCTGAACACCGAGGTTTCGTCGGGCACCCTGGCGGTGGCCCTGCAGGTGACGGGCCCCTATCGCCGGTTGCGCTGGCAGGGCAGCGGCCGGGTGGCCCACGCCCGTTATCGGCAGGCCCTGGACCTCTCTTTTCCGTTCCGGTTTCAGGGAGCTCCGGCCGGTACCCGCCTGGACCTCCTGGACTTACAGGGAACCCTGGGGCAACAGCGCCTGGTTCGGGGGCGGGGCTGGATCCGCCTCGGCCAGAGTGAGGGCGCCTTTGCCGGCACGCTGACCCTGCAGGATTCCAGCCGGCTGGAGGCCTCCGGGGGCTGGACCTACAACGGCGGGCTCACGGCCGTTCTGGATTCCCTGGTGTACCGGGTGCCACGGTACCGTACGGGGCTCGTGCTCTGGGCCAACCTGCAGGCCGAAGGGACCGAGCGGGATGTGTTTCTGCACGGCTACGACCTGCAAGGAGGCACCTTCCTGCTTACCGGGGTCCAGCAGGACACAAGCTTCATCGTGGAGGCTGTGGTGGACAGCCTGGCGCTGGCTCCCTTCCGCCTGCCCGGCGCCACGAACGGCCGGGCGAACATCCGGCTGCAGGCCCGGGGTACCCCGCGTTCTCCCCGGGTTTCCCTGGGGATCCACTGGTCTGGTGACACCCTGGTGGGGCTCCCTGTAGACTCGGCCCACCTGGCCCTTCGGCTAAAGGACCGGCTGGTAATGCTCTCTTCCCTGCGGCTTCGCCGGGCCGACCGGGAACTCCGGGCCTACGGCGAGGCCCTGATGCCTCCGGACTTCTGGGTTCATCGAAACTTCAGACCCCTCCACGATTCCCTGAGCCTGTACCTGTGGCAATGGCCCCTCACGCCGCTGCTCCGTTCGCAACCTCCGGGGCTCTATCTCGACCGGTTGTTTGCCTCCGGCGAACTCCATGTGCTGGGAACCCTGGATCGGCCGGTGTTCCGGGGGAACCTCGTCCTTACCAGCCCTTCCGCTGTGTTGCTGGCCTCCGGAACCGAACTCAAGGACCTGGAGGCCGACCTCCGGTTTCAGCCCCATGTTCTGGAAATCCAGCGTTTTGAGGCCCTGGCGCCACCGGGCCGGGTCCTTGGCCAGGGTCGCACCCGTCTCCGCGGCTGGAACCTGGATACCGTGACCCTGGACCTGAACCTGCGGAATTTTCCGCTCCAGCCCCAGCCCGATGTGGACCTCCGGGTGACCGGTCCGCTGGCCGTGCGGGGGGTCTTTCCCCGGCTCCATATTGACGGTAGCCTGGATCTGAACGAAGGCTACATCACCACACCCTTCGGCCAGCGCAGTGAGGGGGGCGGCCCGGCCCCGGCGCCCTCACCCGTAACCTTCCGCATCCGCCTCCGGGCCCCGGGGCAACTGTTCTTCATCAACGATGTGGTGCAGGCCGAACTCCAGGCTGATCTTACCATGGAAAAGGACCAGCCCGTGGGCCGGTACCTCTCGGGCAACCTGCGGGTGCTCCAGGGGACCCTGACCTATCTGGACCGCACCTTCCGCATAGAAGAAGGGCAGATGGTGTTTGCCCACGACCCCGATTTCAACCCGGAGATCCATTTCCAGGCGTTGACGACCGTTCAGGAAACCATCCTGATCCGGTTGCTGGCCTCCGGAACCCTCCGGGAGCCCCAGGTGCAGCTGACCTCCGATCCGGTCCTGCCCCTGGAGGACATCGTTTCCCTGCTCTCCTTCGGTTACACCCTGGGACAGCTGGCCCCCAATGCGGCCACCCTGGCCTACCTCCGCAGCCGGTCGGTGGACCTGGCCGAGGCGCTGGTTTCGCGGGAACTCAAACGGCGGCTCCGCCTGTCGGAACTGGAAATCGAAACGGGCCTGGCCGGGCGGTCGCCCCACTTCACCGTGGGCTTTTACCTGTCGCCCCGGGTACACATCCGCTACACCCACGATCTGCAGAGCCCCTCCAAGGACGTGTTCACCCTGAACTATCTGCTCACCCGCCGGTTGTGGCTGTATGTGGATCGCGACCGGGACAGCCGGTTGGGGGTGGGCCTGAACTGGCGGTACCGCTTTTAAGGCCTGAGTACCAGGCGCACCGCGTCCTTTCCGAGGACCACCGTGGCGTCGGCCGGGTTCTCCGGATCCGGATCGTAGGAAACCACCGGGATCTTTAACGCTCCCTGGAGCCGACGACCCAGGTCCAGTTGCGCGCTCCGGTGATCCAGAATCACCGAGGTTTCCAGGGTTTCCCGGGGAAAGGGGATGAGGCGCACGGAGTAGCCCAGGTCCTTAAGGAGTCGGGCAGCCCGAGCGCCCACGGGCCGGAGCCCGGACACGTTCATCACCAGAACCCGGGGCCGGTGGCCTCCAGGGGCCCGGAGGTGCGGCTGCGTTGAGGGAGGAGGACCGGGGAAAAAGACCCGATACAACCAGGCCCCGAGGAAGACCAAGACCGCTGCCACCAGCAGGGTTACGGCGATCTGGCTTCTGCGGTTCATCGGATCCTCAAAATTCCACCGGTTCGTCGGCCGAAGTGCCGGCCTGTTCCATGACCTCCTCGGCCACCAGAATAGGGCACTGGACCCGAAGGGCCAGGGCCATGGAGTCCGAGGGCCGTGCGTCCACGGAGTACAGCTTGCCGTTTTTGCGGATCAGGATCCGGGCGTAGAAGGTGTTTTGATGGAGTCGGTGGATGACCACCCGTTCGACCGTGCCCTCCAGGGCCTCGATCACGGTTTTGAGGAGGTCGTGGGTGATGGGGCGCGGAACCGGCATGCCCTGCAGGGCAATAAGAATCGCCTGGGCCTCGGCGTGGCCGATGACGATGGGCAAAACCCGATGGCCCTCCTTTTCCCGGAGGAGCACCACCGGCGTCTGGGTGGCCTCGTCCAGGATCACCCGCAGGATTTCGACCTCCACCAGGCCCATGTCTAAATGTTACGGCGTCCCACCTTGCCGGTGGCCGTTTACCCCTTCGCCTTGAGGGGCTATCATTAGCCTATGAACCTCGGGTTCCAGGAGGTCCTGGTCATCTTCCTGGTGGTGCTCGTGCTCTTTGGGCCCAAACAGCTGCCCAAGCTGGCGCGGGCCCTGGGTCAGGCCGTGCGGGAGTTTCAACGGGCCCGCCGGGAACTGGAGGAAACCCTGAAGGCCCCACCCGAAGAGGAGGAACAGCAGGATGAGCCCCCGGCCTCCTGACCGGTCCTGGCAGCCGGAGGCCTGGCTCCGGGAACGGTTCCGGGTGATCGGGGTGGTGCACCTCTTGCCGTTGCCCGGAAGTGCCCGCCACCGGGATCCCCTGGAGGCCATTGAAGAACGGGCCCTGGAGGACGCCCGGCGCCTCGTGGAGGGCGGGGTGGATGCCCTGATCGTGGAAAACTTCGGCGACGCGCCCTTTGCGCCGCACCGGGTGCCCGACGAAACCCTGGCGGCCTTTGTGCGGATCGCCTGGACCCTGCGCCGGACCTTTCCCGAGGTGCCCCTGGGGATCAACCTGCTGCGAAACGCAGCCCGCCAGGCCGTGGCGGTCGCCGCCGCGGTGGATGCCCGGTTCGTGCGGATCAATGTGCCCGTGGGAGTCTTTGCGGCGCCCTCGGGCTGGCTCGTGGGCCAGGCCCGGGAGGCGGCGCTGCTACGGAAGCAGCTGGGCGTTCAGGGCCTGGGTTTCTTCGAAGACCTCATGGTCAAGCACGCCTGGCCCGTGGGGCCGGAGGTGCCGCCCGAGGTGTGGGTTCGGGAAACCGAAGAGCGGGGCCTGGCCGATGCGCTGATCGTGACGGGAACCCGGACCGGGGCGCCGGTGGACCCGGCGATCCTGGACCGGGTTCTGGCGGTAGCCCGGCGGCCGGTGCTGGTGGGCAGCGGGGTCACCGTGAACACCTTGCCCGCCCTGGTGGGCCGGGTGCAGGGGGTGATCGTGGGCACCGCCCTCAAGGTTTCCGGGAAAACCGCGGAACCCGTAGATTCTCAGCGGGTTCGGAGGTTTATGCAGCGGGTGCGGGAACTGGAATCCCAAGGAGCCATGGGCATTTCTTGATTCCCCGGGGAGGGGGGCGTATAAATTTCCGGCCCGGTAAGGCCGAAGACCCAAGGAATGGAGGCATGGCATATGGATAACGTGTGGATTCTGCTGATTTTCGTGGTGATCGGGGTGGTGGCGGTGGGGGTGCTGTGGACCATCGATCGGTCGCGGAACCGCCGGAAGGCGGTGCGAGGGCGGACCCGGAGGCCGCGCCGCGGCGGGGCTCCCCGCGACGATCGGCCCCGGCCCTTCCAGGTGCCCGAAGGGTTCCGTTTGCTGCGAAACCTGGAAACCCAGTCGGGCCG
>WGAB01000078.1 GCA_015489295.1 Caldifarciminota bacterium | reverse complement strand
GCCGGGGATCAAGGACTACAAGATGCTCTGGCTGAGCGCGGGCATGTTCCCCTACAACTGGACGCCAGACACATTGGCGGTGGCAGCCATGGATTCCTTCCTGCACAACGGCGGCTACAGCTACATGGAGGGCGGAGACCTCTGGGGCTACGGTCCTCTCCATGAGTCTCTGTGCACCCTCTTCGGCATGAACAGTTCGGGCGTGAGCGATGGCTCACCCGGAGACACCCTGTACAACCGCTTTGACATGGTGCCCAACCCCTGGATTCCCGGGGCCGACTCCATCGCCCGGGCCTACACCGGCCATGATCCCTATATCGACCACCTCACCGCCACACCTCCTCCTTCGGCTTCCTCCTGGGATACCACCGCGGTTCTGGGCTACGGAAAATCCAATGCCGACACCCTCGGATTCCCCAGCATGGTGGGGTACCACCACTATGCCGCCAGCGGCCAGCTGCAGTACAAAACCGTCGCGTCGTCCATGCAGATCGGCGACTACGACACCCTGGCCACCAGCCGAAACCGGGAGTATCGACCCTCGCTGCGCCTGGTGTGGTCCATCGTACACGACAACTTCAAGGTTCCACCGTCCCAGGAGCCCATTGTGGTGCTGGAAACCCCGGCACTGGGGATCCGCCGGCTGACCCTTCGGACCCCCTACCCGAACCCGCTCCATCGCCGGGCCTGGATCAGTTTCACGTTGCCGGAGCCGGCCCGGGTTTCGGTGGAGGTGTTTGACGCGGCAGGGCGACGGGTGCAAACGCTGCTGCGGCGGCATCCCATGGCCGCGGGATGGCACCGGATCCCCTACCGGGCGGGTCGGCTCCCCAGCGGCATCTACTTCCTGCGACTCCAGGCGGGCACAGCGATTCGGGTCCGGAAGTTCGTGATTTCGCGTTAACCGCCACACCTCCTGTGGTTTTGGGCGGGCCGGCCGCGGGCGGCCGGCCCGCCCAGAACGGTACATAATGAAGACCATGACTCCGCGAGCCGCCCGACGCCAGAAAATCCTGCTCGCTGCTCTGCGGGTGTTCGCCCGCCGAGGGTTCCAGCGGGCCACCCTGCGGGAGGTGGCCCGGGAGGCGGGCATCGGGAAATCCACCATCTACGAGTATTTCCGCAGCAAAACCCACCTGTTCCAGGAACTGGTGGACTTCCTGTTCCGCCATCTGGAAAAGGCTTCCTACGGCGCCGCAGACCCCAATCTGCCTGTGCCTGACCAGCTCTGTCAAATCCTGCGTTCCTTTGCCGACGCCCTGGTTCAGGCTCCCTTCGGCAGCCCGGAGGAAACCCTGGCGATCACCACCGACATCTTTGCCGAGAGCATCCGGCACGGCACCGTAGACCTCCGCCCCATCTACGAGCGCGACCGCGCCACCCTGGCGGCCTTCCTGGAAAAGGGCCTGCGTAGTGGCGAAATCTGCACGCCCCTCGCCCCCGAAACCCTGGCCTCCCTGATCGTCGCCACCCTGGACGGCCTGCTGACCCAGTGGCTGCTCTGGCCGGAAGAAACCGATCTGCACCAGCAGGTGGAAGCCTTCTGCCACCTGCTCCGCGACGCCCTGCGCTGCCCCACCAAAGCCTAACGGCCATACAATCTTAGCCCTCACCCTTCACAAACCGGAGGTCACCCATGGCAAAGCGCTGGCTTACCGTGATCGTGGTGCTGATCCTTGGGGCCCTGGCGGCCTTCCTGGCCCTTCGCAAACCCGCTCCCGCTCCCGAGAAAACGACCCTGACCCTGATGCTGGACTGGTTCCCCAACGCCGACCATGTGCCCCTGTATGTGGCCCAGCAGAAGGGCTGGTTTGAACAGGCCGGCCTGAAGGTCACCTTCCAGGTGCCCGCGGCCACGGCCGATCCCCTGAAACTCGCCGCCGCAGGCCAGGTGGACCTGGCCATCAATTACCAGCCCGAGGTGGTGATCGCCCGGAGCGAGGGCCTGCCCGTGGTCAGCATCGGTGTGCTGGTGGAACACCCGCTCACCACCGTGCTCTTCCTCAAGGATTCGGGCATTGAGAAACCCCAGGACCTCTCGGGTCGGACCATCGGCTACGCCGTGCCCCACCTGCAGGAAATCCTCTTCAAGGCCTTCGCCGAGAAAAACGGCATCACCGATTACCGGCTCCAGAATGTGGGGTTTGACATCACCCCGGCCCTCCTGACCCATCGGGTGGACGCGGTCATCGGCGCCTACCGCAACTACGAAAAGAACGAACTGGAACTGGAGGGCCACCCGGCCGGCTTCTTCCCCCTGGAACAGTACGGCATCCCCGACTTTTACGAACTCGTGGTCATCACCAGCGAGGCCACGCTGAAGGCCAAACGCCCGGCCCTCCGGGCCTTTGTGGAAACCCTGCAGCGGGCCATTGACTACTGCCGGGCCCAGCCGGATTCGGCCCTGGCCCTCTACTTCGCGGCCAACCCCGATGTGCGGAAGGACCTGGACCGCAAGGCCTTCTTTGACACCCTACCCCTCTATGCCCATACCCAGGTTCAGGACCCGGACCGTTGGAACACCTTTGTGGACTTCGCCCTGGAGTACGGCCTGATCCAGAAGCGGCCAGCACCGCCCCTGTTCGTGAACCTGGTGGAGGCCCAGCCGTGACGGCGTTCCAGGCTCTGGTACGCGAAAACGCCGAGCTCCTTCGGCAAATGGCCCACCATCCCTTCGTAGAGGGGATGGTCCGCGGCACCCTGCCCCGGGAGAGTTTCCTGTTCTACCTGCGGCAGGATTACGCCTACCTGCTGGAGTACACCCGGGCCATGAGTTTGGCCCTGGCCCGCATGGACACCGAAGCCGAGATGGCCTGGTTCGCCCGCCTGGTGCACGAAACCCTGAACTTTGAGATGGACCTGCATCGCCGCACCTGCGAAAAGGCTGGCATCTCCCGAGAAGCCCTGGAGGCCACGGAACCCACCCTCACCACCCAGGCCTACACCTCTTACCTCGTGCGGCTCGCCACCCTCTCGCCCGTGGAGGAACTCATCGCCGGTCTTTTGCCCTGCGAGTGGGGCTACTACTTCGTGGCCTCGGAGGCCGGGCCCGACCTGCCCGAGGACCCCTT
>WGAB01000077.1 GCA_015489295.1 Caldifarciminota bacterium | reverse complement strand
GTTCGGGAAGGGGCCGCTTCGCCGAGCGGCGGAGGCTATGCGTTGAGGTCTGCCGTGCAGTAGGGACAGCGGACTGCCTGGATGGGGATTTCCATGTGGCAGTACGGGCACTCCTTGGTGGTGGGCTCGGCGGGCGCCGGCTGGGGCGCGGGCCGTTCCGTGAGCCGCTTGTAGTACCGCACCGCCACAAAGATGGCCAGGGCAATGATCAGGAAGTTGATCACGGAGTTCAGGAAGGCACCCCAGGCGATGACCACCGCCCCGGCCTTCTGGGCCTGCTCCAGGCTGGCATAGGGCCCTGCGGGATCGCCGGGTTTCAACACCGTCATAAGGTTCTGGAAGTCCACCCGACCCAGCAGCAGCCCGATGGGGGGCATGATGATGTAGTTCACGAAGGCCTTGACCATGGCGCCAAAGGCCGCGCCGATGACAATACCCACCGCCATGTCCATGACGTTGCCGCGGCGGATGAACTCACGAAAATCGTTCCACATGGGAAACCTCCGGGTTTGAAAAGAACAAAGTTGCCGGGAAAGTATACAGCCTGTAAACCGCGAAGCCCGTTTATTCGGCAAAGAAGAGTTGTTTTCTCCGGGCTTCGTACAGGGTTTCCGGCACGCCGAGGTACCCGGCTGCCGAAAGGATGCGGTGGGCGCGGGGGCCAAGGCCCCTTTCATAGAACCGGCGCCAATCGGTTCTGCGGAGGGAATGGTGGTCCAGGATCAGGAGCTCCAGGGGCAGGTGGTCCAGCATCCAGGTCAGGTTCTGGAGGGTGGCCTCCAGGGCCCAGGTGGGAAAGCCGTCCAGGTAGGTGGGTGGGCCGTCGAGGTACACGCCGGTGGGCCGGATTTCGCGCAAAAACGCCAGGTGTTCCTCCAGGCAGGGTCCCTGGATGTCGGAGGTGAACACGAAACGCTCGCGGCCGTGGAGCACGGCCACCTGAAGCACGGTGCCCAGGCGGTACCCCGGGCCGTGGCGCACGGGCTCGGAAAACAGGATTTCGGTGCGGCCCAGGCGGAACCGTTGGCCGTCAGCCAGGAGAATGTCGCGGGCATAGGGCCGCAGCCGTTCCAGGAAGTGCCGGCCCCGGCGCCGCTGGGTGCGGTTGGTGTGGCGCTCCGGATCCTTGAGCAGCACGCGGAGCCCCCGGTAGTACCAGGGCTGATCGGGGTTGAGGTGGTCGTAGTGGTAATGGGTGATGATGGCCACCTGCGAGGTCTGGAGGCTCTGGAGAATGGCCTGCCAGCGCCGGGCCAGGGCCTCGATTTCCACCGGGTGGGCCGGCAGGCCGCTCCGAAGCGGGGGAATGGCGGCGCCCGGGTCGATGGTTATCGCGAGGTCCGGCGTTTCCACGCGCAGAGCCATGGACCGGACCCCGAGGCTCTCCGCGGCCAGGGGCACGAGCTTCAGCGCCATCGTCGCCGGGTGAGTTCCAGGAAGAACTCGTGGAATTCGCGGGCAGCCTGGTCCCAGGTGAAGGTGTGGGCCCAGCGGGTGGCGGCC
This sequence comes from Caldifarciminota bacterium, assembly GCA_015489295.1. The sequence continues at coordinate 2,886 of WGAB01000077.1, read as the reverse complement.
TGGCCCAAGCGGTCGCGCAGGTCCGGAGACCGGAGGATCTCCAGGAGCCGCCGGGCGGTTTCCTCCACCGACTCCACGATGAAGCCGGTTTCACCGTGCCGCACGGTTTCCCTGAGGCCCGGTGCGTTCCACACCACCGCCGGGGTGCCGCAGGCCTGCGCTTCCATCGACACGATGCCCCAGCCCTCCTTGGGCGAGGTGGTTACAAAGGCCCAGGCCTTTTGCAGGAGTTCCCGTTTGGTTTCGGCGGGCACGAAGCCGGTGAAGGTTACGGCCCGGGAGATGCCCAGGTCCTGGGCCATCTGTTCCAGAAGGGGGCGGGCGTCGCCGTCGCCCACCACGAGGAGCCGGGAGTTGGGCAGGTGCTTTAGAACCTCGGCGAAGGCCCGGAGCACCCGGTCGCCCCGCTTGTAACGTTTGAGCCGGCCCAGGTACACCACGGTGGGCTCGGGAAACCGTTCGGTGCCGGGCACCATGTCGGGCGGGGTGCCGTTGTAGATCACCCGGATGTCCTGGGGCGGGATGCCCAGGCGGATCAGGTCGTCGCGGGAACTCTGGGACACGGCCACGAAGGGCAGGCCGCGGTACAGTTTGCCCACGCTGCGTTCAGCCAGGTACACATAGGTGGCGGGCAGGGTGCTGGTTTCCTGGTAAATGGTTTTGCCGAAGAAGTGGTGCAGCAGGGCCACGACAGGCTGCCGCGCGTAAAAGCGGGCGTAGAAGGGCAATTTGTTCAAGTCTTCCACCACGAAGTCAAAGGGCTCGTGGCGCAGTTCCCGCAGGTACACCCAGGGCACCACATAGTTGAAGAGGTTCCGGGGGCCCCGGCGGAGCACCCGCATACCCTGGATCCGGGTCTCGGGCTCGGCGCCCTCAAAGGAGCAGGCCAGGAGGGTCACCCGGTAGCCGTAGGTGTTTACCAGGCGGCCGAACACCTCCTGCAGATGCACCTCGGCACCACCGGCCAGGGGATGCTGGGGGTCCTGCCAGTTGATGACGAGCAGGTTAAGGCTCACGGGTGGGAACGAGTTTCAGGAACCGGCGTTTGCCCACCTTCAGGACGGATTCCTCTTGAATCCGGAGCACGGCATTGGGGTCTTCAATGACCTCGCCGTTGAGCCGAACCGCGCGCTGTTTGATGAGCCGCCGGGCCTCGCTCTTGGAGGCCACGAGGCCGGCGTCGTAGATGAGGTCCACGATGTTCTTGCCCTCCGGCGGCACCCGGACCTCGGGCATGTCCGAGGGGGCCTGCCGGGCCCGGAACACGCGGTTGAACTCCTCCTCGGCCGCGCGGGCGGCGGCCTCGGAATAGAAGATTTTGACGATCTCGTAGGCCAGGCGGGCCTTGGTGTCCCGCGGGTTCTCGGCCATCTGCCGGCGAACTTCCTCCAGTTGCCGGTCGTCGTAGTAGAGCACCAGCGAGTAGTACTCGGGCACCACGGCGTCGGGGATGGACATGATCTTGCCGTACATCTCGGCCGGAGGATCGTTGAAGGCGATGTAGTTGCCGTAGGACTTGGACATCTTGCGCACGCCGTCGGTGCCCACCAGGAGCGGCAATGTTAAGATCACCTGGGGTTCTTGGCCGTAGTGTTTCTGCACCTCCCGGGCCACCAGGAAGTTGAACTTCTGGTCGGTGCCGCCCACTTCCATGTCGGCCTGGATGTGGTACGAGTCGTAGCCCTGGAACAGGGGATACAGGAACTCGTGGATGAAGATGGGGGTGTTGCTGCGGTACCGTTTTTCAAAGTCGTCGCGTTCCAGCATCCGAGCCACGGTGTAGGCACTGGCCAGGTGCACGATGTCGCGGGCGCAGAGTTTGGAAAGCCAGGAGGCGTTGAACTGCACCTCGGTTTTATGGGGATCCAGCACCCGCGACACCTGTTCAAAGTAGGTGCGGGCGTTCTCGCGCACCTCTTCTTCGGAAAGCCGGGGGCGGGTGGTATCGCGGCCCGAGGGGTCGCCGATGGTGGCCGTGAAGTCGCCCACGATGAACACGATGCGGTGCCCCAGATCCTGCAGGTCCTTGAGTTTCCGCAGGTTCACGTAGTGGCCCAGGTGCAGGTCGGGCCGGCTGGGATCGGCGCCGTACTTGACCACCAGCGGCCTGCCCCGGCGGAGTTTGGCTTCCAGTTCCTCCAGGGGCAAGAGGTCAACGGTTTTGAAGCGGATGATCTCCAGGTGGTGCCGCAGGTCCATGGGGCCTCAGGCCAGGTAGATGAAGATGCCGCAGTTGGAGCAGGTTTCCAGGCGCTGGTTCTTGTCCGGGCCCGACACCACGGCCGTGGGCAACTGGATAAAGCAGTTCATGCACACCCCACCCACCACCGGCGCGATACCCCGGCCGTAGCGTTTCCGTAGCCGTTCGTACCGGCGGTACACCTGCTCGGGGATCTGTTGGACCAGCTCCTCGCGGCGTTTCAGGAGTTCCTTCTTGCGGGTTTCCTTGACCTCAAAGCCCAGTTCCTGGTACTCGGGGTTTTCCAGTTCCTTGAGGAGCTGGTCCAGGTCGTGGAGGGCGATGAGTTTGGAGAGCACCTCGTCCATGGGGCTACTCCTCCTTGAGCAGGTTCAGCAGGTATTCTACGAAGGCCTTGGGGTCGTCGATGTCCAGGTATTCGCGGGTACGGGCGAGTTTGCGGGAAAGGTGGGCGATCTTGCCCAGGGTGATGAGGTAGACGGTGCCGGGGTCCTGGGGCGGGGCCAGCAGCAGGAAAAACAGGTACACGGGTTTTTTGTCCAGGGCGTCGAAGTCCACCCCCTTCTTGGACCGGCCCACCACCAGGTACACCTGGTCCAGCACCAGGCTGCGGGTATGGGGGATGGCGATGCCCTTGCCGATGCCGGTGGAGCCGATGGATTCGCGTTTGAGGAGGGCATCCAGGA
>WGAB01000076.1 GCA_015489295.1 Caldifarciminota bacterium | reverse complement strand
CGGCTTCATCGCCCAGCCCGACGGCCGATCGCGGTGGGTGACCTCGGCCGAGGCCCGCCGCTGGGTCCACCGGCTCCGCGGCGAACACGACGCCGTGCTCATCGGCGCCGGCACCGCACGCACCGACGATCCCCTGCTGACCCCCCGCGAGGTGTTTGCCTTCCATCCACCCCGCCGGCTGATCCTCAGCCACTCCCTGAACCTGCCGACGTGCCTTCGGCTGTTCCAAACACCCCCCGAAACCGTGGTGCTCACCGACCATCCGAAGCCCGGCAACCTGCCGGTGCCGGTCTGGAGGGTGCCGGACCTGGAAACTCCCGAGCCCCTGCTCCGGCTTCTCGCATCCCACGGAATCCAGAGCGTGCTGGTGGAGGGCGGCGCCCGGGTGTTCTCCTGGTTCCTTCGGCATCGGGCCTTTGACCGCCTGATCCTGATTTACAGCCCGAAGATCCTGGGCCGGGGCCTCGGGGCCTTCGGCGGCCTGCAGGAAACCTTAGAGCAGGAACCGGCCTGGGAACGCGAAGAGGTTCGGCCGCTGGGGCCGGACCTGGCCGTATCCTTTAGGCGGAAAAGTCACTGAAAACAAGGAGGCACAGATGTTCCCCTGGTGGGTCCGTGTGCTTTTCCTCGCCTTTGTGGTTTTCTCTGTGTGGTATTTCGCCCGGGCCTTCGCGCTCCGCATGGCCCTGGTGCGAAAGGGGCGGCCCGACGGCCGCCTGGATCGCCTGGCCTACCGCCTGCTCCGGGCCCTGGTACTGGCCATCACCCAGAAACCCGTGATCCGCATTCGATGGCTCACGGGACTCCTGCACGCCTTCATCGCCTGGGGCTTCCTGGTGTTCCTCACCTCCACCCTGGACCTCATGATCGACCTCTGGACCGGATGGTCGCTGGTGGACCACCTGCCGGCCCATGACCTCTACCTGAGCATCACCGACCTGTTTTCGCTGCTGGTGTCCATCGGCGTCATCGGCCTGGCCTTCCGGCGGTTCGTGCTCCGGCCCCAGGCCCTGCAGATCCCCGAAGACCGGCCGGTGCTGGTCAACGAGCACTCCAAACGCCACCCCCAGTTGCACTCGGCCTTGGTGCTCCTCCTCATCTTCTCCCTCATGCTCACGTACCAGCTCTTTGAGGCCGGGCGCATCCTGCAGGGCACCATGCAGGGTTTCCTGCCCACCGGGCAGTTCTGGGCCGGCCTTCTGGCCCCGGCCGGCGCCTGGGCCGGCGCCATCGAAAAAACCTTCTGGCTGCTGCATCTGATCCTCGTGTTCGTCTTCCTCATGTTCATCCCCAACTCCAAGCACCTGCACCTTTTGACCGGGCCCATCAATGTCTTCCTGAAGCGCGAAAAGCCCTACGCCTATGTGGAGCCCATGGACCTGGAAAACGAGGAGAACGAGTACTTCGGCGCCCTGCAGGCCCACGACCTGGCCCAGAAGAACCTGTTTGACACCTTCGCCTGCATTGAATGCGGCCGATGCAACGACTTTTGCCCGGCCTTTGCCGCCGAATCCGCCCTGTCACCCAAGTGGATGATCGTGAACACCCGGGAACTGCTGCTGGAAGAGAAGGAGCCGTTGCTCCAGGAGGGCAAGGGCGAAAAACCCCTGGTGGGCACCGTGCTCAGCGACGACGCCCTGTGGGCGTGTACCACCTGCGGCGCCTGCATGGAGGTGTGCCCCATGGACATTGAGCACATCCCCATGATCCTGGAGATGCGGCGCGGCCAGATGCAGGTGGAGGGCAAGTTCCCCAAGGAACTCACGCCCGCCATGAAGGGCCTGGAAACCCAGGGCAACCCCTGGGGCGTGTGGCAGGGCGAACGCCTGAAGTGGGCCGAGGGCCTGGAGGTGAAAACCGCCAAGGAACTGGGCGAGGCCCCGTTCCTCTTCTGGGTGGGCTGCGCGGCCTCCTTTGACGACCGGGCCAAGAAGGTGGCCCGTGCCATGGCACAGATCCTGCAGGCCGCGGGCATTGAGTTTGCAGTGCTGGGCGAAGAGGAAAAGTGCTCCGGCGACCCGGCCCGGCGCACCGGCAACGAGTACCAGTTTTACCTGCTGGCCACCGAAAACATTGAAACCTTCCGGCAGTACAAGGTGCAAAAGATTCTGACCATCTGCCCGCACTGCTACAACACCTTTAAGAACGAGTATCCGGACTTCGGCGGCCGGTTTGAGGTGGCGCACCACAGCGAGTTCCTGCAGGAACTCCTCCAGAGCGGCCGCATCCAGCTGAAAAAGCCCCTGGCGCAAAGGG
>WGAB01000075.1 GCA_015489295.1 Caldifarciminota bacterium | reverse complement strand
TTCTTGGACCGGCCCACCACCAGGTACACCTGGTCCAGCACCAGGCTGCGGGTATGGGGGATGGCGATGCCCTTGCCGATGCCGGTGGAGCCGATGGATTCGCGTTTGAGGAGGGCATCCAGGATGATGTCCTCCTTGGAGGGATCAAACTTGAGGGGCTTCAGGAGTTCGCGCAGGGCCTCCTCCTTGGTGGTGGCCTGCATGTCCAGGATCACCCGGTCTTCACGCAGGAGTTTTTCTAACATGGTTTGCCTCCCCTGAAAGCCATGATCCCCGTGGTTACGGGGTGGTTTGGGTGGTTTCGGTTTTCCGGGATTTCCACGGCCACAGGGCCACAGGGATCAGGATCACGTACCCCAGCACCAGGGCCAGGGTGGAAAACACGGCGTCGCCCGTATAGAGGAGCCCAAAGCCTATGGCGATGGCAACAATCCCTGCAAGGAGCAGCAGGTACTGCCATCGCGAATAGGGCAATCCCAGAAAGGGTGCGGTTTGCACCGGCACCCTTCGGCGGCGAGCGCGGCCGGGCCTCCGATTTCGCTCCTGGTTCATTGCAACGTTACCTCCTTAAGCGTGCCTTTGCGCAAGAGAACTAACTTTATAAACCCCTGCTGAGGAAAAAGCAATTGAAAGCCCCCGGAAACGGGGGTGGTGGGGTAGGCATGGAAAAAGTCTCCGGGCTGCAGATGGTGCCGGGTCATTTGGGAAACGATGACACCGGCAAGATAGCCTTGGAGGGCCACCGGGCCCGGCGGTGCACCGGTGGAATCCGCAAAGCGCTGCTGGAACGCGGCCAGGTCCACGGACAGGCTCCGGTTTCGGGCCCGGTCCGGATCCAGGGTGACCACGAACACCGAATCGGTAAAGGTGGCCAGGGCGCGGTTCTCGGGCCGGAGCCACTCCTTGAAGGCGAACACCTTGCCGTGGAAGCCGATGCCCCGGGCGTAATCGGCCAGGGCCACGCCCGTGGGGCCGGCGCCGCAGAGGATCAGGGCCTCGGTGTTTACCGTGTCCAGGAGGGGGTCCAGCCAGTGGAGTGCCAGGGAATCCTCGGGGTACAGGGCGAAGTGCACCGAGCCGAAGTCCTGGGGGGTGAGCAGGGTTTGCAGGGCGAGGTACCGGGCCAGCGGCCGCGGGGCCCGGGGGGAGAGCACCAGGAGGTTCTTCAATTGCAGGGCCCGGAGGGTTTGGGCCAGGAATCGGGTTTCCTCGCAGATTTCGATGACCGGGCCGTACAGGGGAAACGGAGCACGGCACTGCTCGGGATCCAGGGCCAGGGGTGAGTACACCACCACGTCGGACACCGGCGGGCTCTGGAGCAGGGCCCGGATTTCGCCGGAGGTCAGCGGGCCGATCACCAGGGAGATCTGGGGCTGGTACGCCAGGGCCTGCCAGTACTGCTGTACCCGCTGGGGATCGCCCCGGGTGTTCCACACGCGGACGGTGACGGGGCCGGTCAGGCCCTGTCGGAAGGCGGCCAGGAACTCGTGGCCCATCGGTGCCAGGGGACCGTCGGTGGGGATCATCAGGGCCACGGTCATCCCCTGGGCCGGGAGGGAGACCGCCGTGAACAGGGTGAGCAGATAGAAAAGAAGCCGCATCGGTTTTCCCCGGAGGGCCTTAAACTTATATAGCCTGGTCGGCACACTGCAAAATCCGAGACTCTCGGAGGGGTGGCCGAGCGGCTGAAGGCGCGCGATTCGAAATCGCGTAGGGGAGTAACATCCCCTCGAGGGTTCGAATCCCTCCCCCTCCGCTTTTTTCCATGACCAAGCCGTGGTTCCAGCCCAATCGCCTGGTGGCCCTCCTGAGCGACTTCGGCCTGCAGGACCCCTATGTGGCCGTGATGAAGGCCGTGATCCTTCGGCAGGTGCCGGAGGCCCGGTTCGTAGACCTGACCCACGAGGTGGCTCCCCAGAACGTGCTGCAGGGGGCCTGGATGCTGAAGCGGGTGGTACCCTTTTTCCCACCGGGAACCGTCTTCGTGGCCGTGGTGGACCCCGGGGTGGGCACCGAACGCCGCAACCTGGTGGTCTTTACCGGCTCCCACGCCTTCGTGGGGCCGGACAACGGCCTCTTCACCTGGGTGCTGACCCCCGAAAGCCGGGCCTTTGCCGTGCCCACACCGCCTGAGGCCTCTTCTACCTTCCACGGCCGCGATGTTTACGCCCCTGCCGCTGCCCGGATCCTCCGGGGGCCGGTGCCCGCCGAGGACTGGCACCCCCTGGACGCTGCGGACCTCGTTCGCCTTCAGGTACCCCCGGTGAGCCGTCAGGGCAACCGCGCCCGGGGCGTGATCCTGTTCTTCGATCGCTTCGGCAACGCCATCACCAATGTGGAACGCCGTCGGTTCCCCGAACTCTGTGTGGAGGCCGTGCGGATCGAGGACCGGTGGGTGCCCATGAAACGCACTTACGCCGATGTGGCTCCGGGGGAGGCCCTGGCCCTGTGGGGCTCCTTCGGCGAACTGGAAATCTCGGTGCGAGAAGGCAGTGCCCGGGAACGGCTGAACCTCCGTCCCCTGCAACCGGTGGATCTCCTCCTATGCTGACGGTTTTGCTTGTCCTCGCCCCGCTGGCGGCGTTGCTGGACGGCTGGGTCCATCGGCCTGCCTTCCCCGATTTCACGCTGGCCTTCCTGATCCCCCTCTTCCTTCGAGGGGACGGCCCCTGGATTCTGCCGGTGGCCTTCCTGGCCGCCCTGTTCCGGGAGGCACCAGATCCCTCCCACCCCTGGCTGTTTCCGGCCTTTGTGGTGCTGGTTTACGCCCTGCTCCAGGTGCTGCGGGTGCGCATGAACCTGCGGCTGTTCTCCCTGCGGGCCCTGCTGGCAGCGCTGGTGGTGGTCCTGTACCGGGTGCTCCTGCACGCCACCTACGGCTACCCCCTGCTGGATCCGACCCTTTGGCTCGGTGGCTTCCTGACCCTGGTGTTGAGCCTGGTGTTCCTGGTGGAGGTCCGATGAGACCCCTCCGGCGTGTGGTCTCGGTGGTCCTGCTGGCGACCTTTGTTCCCCTGTTGATCCAGCTGTTCCGGATCCAGATCCTGTGGCACCCCCGGCTCCAGGAGGAGGCCCTGCGAAATTTCGTGAAGGTGCTCACCCTGATCCCCTCCCGGGGGGCCATCTACGACCGCCAGGGGATCCCTCTGGCCCACTATCGGCCAGGGTTTAAGGTGTCCATCGTGCCGGCGAGGCTGGGTCAGGCCGAGTGGGATACCCTGCGCCGGATCCTGAACCTTCAAATCCCCCGCGATTCCCTGAAGGGCGTGGGCTTTGTTACCCTGAAATCCGATCTCTCCATTGAAACGGTCACCGCCCTGGAGGAACGATCCGACCGGCTGCCCTGGGTGATCGTGAGCCCCACGCTGATCCGGTACTACCCCTATGGCGAGGCGTTCCTTCATCCGGTGGGCTACATTGGGCGGGTGAACCGGCAGGAGGTGGAATCCCGGGGCTACGACCCCGATGATTTCGTGGGGCGGATGGGCCTGGAACGGGCCTACGAAGACAGCCTCCACGGCACCCCGGGAATTCGGTTTGTGGCGGTGGACGCCCGGGGCCGCCTCACCCGGCTGGACCCGCGGCCGCCGATCCCGCCCCAGAGCGGCAACGACCTGGTGACTACCCTGGATGCTCCGTTGCAATTGGCCGTGGACTCCCTGGTGTCGGATACCGCCCAGGTGGCCGTGGTCATGCTGGACCTGCGCACCGGCGACATCCTCGTGCTCTACGCCCATCCGGCCGTGGACCCCAACTGGTTCGTGACCGGCATTCCCTTTGCCCTCTGGGACAGCATCCGCACGGATCCCCGGCACCCGCTATTGAACCGAGCGGTGGCCGGGCGGTACCCCCCGGGTTCCACCTTCAAACCCCTGGTGGGCCTGATGGGCCTGGACCTCCACCTGGTTTCCCCGGGGCGGCGGTGGATCACCTGCACGGGACGGTTCCGGTACGGCAACCGGGTTTGGCTCTGCTGGCTCAAAACCGGCCATGGCCCGGTGAACCTGTACGAGGCGATTGCCCACTCCTGCGATGTCTATTTCTACGCCCTGGGCCTCAAGATTGGCCTGCGGCGGTTTCTCACCCTGCTGGGCGAATTGCCCTGGAAGGGGCCCTGGGTCCGGTTGCCGGAGGCCCGGACCGGCTTCGTGCCCACCTATGCCTGGTACCGGCAGGCCTACGGCCGCTATGGTGTCACCGAGGGCCTGGTGCTGAACCTGGCCATCGGCCAGGGTGAACTCAGCCTCACGCCCCTGGAGGTGGCCACGCTCACGGGCCTCATTGCGGCCCGGGGAAAGATGCCGGCCCCCCACCTGCTCCTGCGGCCTCCCCGGCTGGACACCCTCAGGTTGCCCTTTTCGCCGGAAACCTACGATGTGATCCACCGGGCCATGCGTCGGGTGGTCACCCAGGGCACCGGCCGGGCGGCCGATATTCCGGAGATCGCCGTGGCCGGCAAAACCGGTACCGCCCAGAACCCCCACGGCCAGGATCACGCCTGGTTCGTGGCCTTCGCGCCCTACGAGCAGCCGGAGGTGGTTCTGGTGGTCCTTGTGGAACACGGCGGGCACGGGGGCAGCAGTGCGGCTCCGCTGGCCGCTGAGATCCTTAAGCGCTACGCACGACGGAGGCCGCGATGAAGCCGTTACGGTGGCTCCTGCCGATTGCCGGGGTGCTGGCCCTTCTGGCCCTGGTAGAACTCTCCTCCATTGACCCCCGGTGGGCGGCCCGCCAGGCAGTGTACCTGGCACTGGCCCTGGGGGCCCTCCTCGTCACCTGGCGGATTCCCCTCCGGTTCTGGAAATTCACGGTGCCCATCCTGTACCTCCTGGGGCTCCTGTCCCTGCTGGCGGTGCTGGTCGTCGGGCACGGGGCCGGGGCCCGGCGCTGGATCGCCCTGGGGCCGTTTCACTGGCAGCCTGCGGAGACCATGAAGCTCATCCTGATCCTCACCCTGGCCTACGGCTACGAAAAGCGGAACGACACCTGGCAGATGATCCGGATGGGCTTCCTGACCCTCCTGCCCCTGGGGCTGGTCTTGCTGGAGCCCGACCTGGCTACGGCCATCACCTTTTTCGTGATCTATGTGGCGGTGTCCCTGGTGATGGCCCGGAACCTGGCGTTTCTGCTCCTGGTAACGTTGCCGCCGCTGGCGGTGGCCTTTTCCTTCAATTCGCTGAGTTTCCTCGTGTTTCTGGGGCTGGTGCTGCTTCTCCTGTACCTGGTACGGGTGACACCGGGCGTGGGGCTGGTGCTGGTGTTTCTGGTAACCCTGGTGGGGTTGCTGTCGCCCGTCCTGGTGGATCGCCTGCTCCACGATTACCAGAAGGCCCGCATTGTGGCGTTTCTCAATCCGGAGAAGTACCGCCAGGGGCCGGGCTGGCAAACGCTGCAGGCCCGGATCGCCCTGGGCTCAGGCGGCCTCCTGGGCAAGGGGTACCGCCAGGGCACCCAGAAGGGCCTGGCCTTTCTGCCCGAGGCCCATACGGACTTCATCTTTACCAGCATTGGCGAGGAGTTCGGCTTTGTGGCCACCGCCCTGGTCCTGATCCTGTTTGCCCTGTTCTTCTGGTTCCTGGCCCTGTGGGCCGACACCCTGGAGTCGCCGGTGTTCCGGGGGATCGCCGCGGGCATTCTGGGGTATCTCTTGTACCACACCGCCACCAACCTGGCCACCAATCTGGGGATGTTTCCGGTGACCGGGATTCCGCTGCCCTTTATGACCTACGGCGGCAGCCATCTGCTTACCGAATTCGCCGCTCTGGGGATTCTGCTGCGGATCCACAAGGAAAGCCAGGAACCCCGGTTTGCCTGGTAATCTTTCCGGTATAATTAGGCCGGAGGGGCTCCGATGGAGGTTTTGCAGGGCTTACTGGCGTGCTACCTGGTGGGGTCCTTGCCCTTTGCGTACTGGATCACCCGGTGGCGTACCGGGCTGGACATCTTTGAGGTGGGCGAGGGCAACGTGGGGGCCCGGAACGTGTGGCATGTGGTGGGGCCGCCCTGGGGCGTGCTGACTGCCCTGCTGGATGCCCTGAAGGGCGTTGCCGCCGTGGCCCTGGCCCGGTCGTGGGGCCTGGACCCCTGGCTCTGCGGGTTTGCCGCGGTGCTGGGCCACGGGTACCCGGTGTTCCACCGGTTCCGGGGCGGCAAAGGCCTGGCCACCGCCCTGGGGGTGGCCCTCGCGATCCTGCCCGGGGTCACCCTCGCCACCCTGGCCACCTACGGAGCCCTCTTCTGGCTCGGACGAAACTTCCATCTGGCCATTACCCTGGCCCTTGTGTCCCTATTTCTGGTGTGGATGCCCCTGGCCTCCGTTCCCCTGTCCGAGGCCCGGAAGGCCCTGTTGCTCTTCCTCTGGCTCGGCGTGAAACGGATGCTGGACCATCGGCATATGGTGCGCATAAGAGCGAGGGACGTGCATTGGAAGGAATAGCCCTGCTGTACCACCTGCTGGTACTCGTCGTGTTCCTCGGGTTCCTGTGGGTGGTGACCGATAACCTGCGGTTCTCCCGGGAGATGGAGGAGGCCGCAGGCCAGGGTTCCGGGGAGCCCCTGGTTTCGGTGCTGATCCCGGCCCGCAACGAGGAGCACCGGCTTCGGGCCTGCCTGGAAAGCGTCCTGGCCCAAACCTATCCCCGGTTGGAGGTTTGGGTATACGATGACCACTCCGAGGACCGGACCCAGGAGGTGGTTCGGGAATTTGCCCGACGGGACCCCCGGGTGCACCTTCTGGTGGGCAAGGCCCTGCCGCCCGGCTGGATGGGCAAGAACTTCGCCTGCGCCCAGCTGGCGCGCCACGCCCGGGGCCGGTACTGGCTCTTCCTCGATGCCGATGCCCGCATGGCCCCGGATACCGTGGCCTGGGCCGTTTCCCTGATGGAAACCCAGGCAGCCGATCTGCTCTCCCTGATCCCCAGGGTGGAAACCCGGTCGCTGGCCGAGGCCCTCACCCAAACCATGATTACCACGGCGTTCCTGGGGTTCTTCCCGCTGCGGTGGATCTGGCAACGGAAAAGCCCCCTGTGGGCCGCGGCCCTGGGCCCCTGGATCTTCGTGCGGAGCAGTGCCTACCGGGAAACCGGAGGCCATGCCGCCCTCCGGTGGGAGGTGGTGGAAGACATTGCCCTGGCCCGCCTGTTTAAGGCCCACGGCAAACGCGTGCTGGTGGTGGCCGCGCCGGACCGCGTGGAGGTACGCTTCTACGAGGGCCTGCGGCAAACCTGGTACGGCTTCGGCAAAAGCGCCTTTGGAGCCTTCCGGTACTCAGTGCGATCGGTGCTCCTTCTCCTCGTGGCCGTGTTCACGATCTTCTACCTGCCGCTGATGGGCCTCCTGCGGACCCTGTGGACCGGCCAGGGGCCCTGGCCCCTGTACCTGGTGGAATCCCTGTTCCTTCCGCTGATCAAGTCGCGGACCGACCGGCCCTACGGGTATCCTGCCTGGCAGGCTCTGCTGGCCCATCTGTCTGTGTTGTTCGGCCTGATGACCGTGGTGTACTCCATGTATCAGGTGCTGGTATACGGCGGGGTGTGGTGGAAAGGGCGGTTCTACCCGGTGTATCCGCCCGAAGAGGGGCTCCCCGAGGTCCAGCCCGATTCCAAACTCTGACCTACGAGATCCCGCACTGGCGCAAGAGTTGCTGCACCCGGTGGCGGTAGGTGTGCCGCGCGTGTACCAGCCGGTACCCGTTTCGGGCGATCCGGTGCCGTTCGTAGGGGTACCGCAGGTAGCGATCGGCCAGGTCCAGCCCCTCCTCCAGTGATCGGAACCACACCAGGTGTTGGTGGTTCTCAAACAGCGTTTCCAGGCCTTCCACATACTCCTGCAGCAAGAATCCGCTCCAGCCCAGGGTGAACCACACGCGGTTGGAGAAGTACAGGGGCACCCCGGGCACCGCGGTGCCCAGCACGATACCCGACCGGTACAGCACGGCACCGTATTCTTCGTTGTACACCGGAGGATGCCGGTGGCGAAGCTGCTGCCGCGCCTGCCGCCAAGCCTCCGGGGCGAGGCACCACTCCGGCGGAAAGGGGCACCGGTACCGATCCCAGCCACCTCCAAATACATGGAGCTCGAAGCGCCGGGCGAAGGCGAGCAGGACCTCCCAGCGGTGCCGGTAGGCATAGCCCGACCCCAGGAACACCACGGGAAACCGCATGGGCGGCCAGGGATCGGGCGGTGGCCGCATGCGGTCGTCCACGGCCTGGGGCAAAAAGTACACCCGCCGCACGCCCAGGGCCCGGTACCGGGGAATCTGACCGTAGGCCGTCAGGAAGAAGCAATCCGAAGCCCGGGCCAGGGCCAGGATGTGGGGATCCGGCGGATCCCGGTAATCCGGGTACCACATCACCTTGAGCCCGGGCAGGCTCTGCCACAGCTCCGGGGGCACGCCGCGCCCCTTGGCGGTCACCACGAGATGGGGCCGGAACCGCCGGACCTGCCGTTCCAGGAGCCAGGGGAACAGCCGGGGGCCCCGGTGGTACACGCTCTGGTGGCGGGAGGGATTCAGGCCCCGGACCTCGGCTCCCAGGGTCTTCAGGGCCCGGTAGAGGAATTCCTCGTGCCGCCCGCGGTGGTTCCAGGCCCCCACGATGAAAACCCTCAGGCGCGTGCGCATTCCAGCACCTCCCGATAGATGCGCAGGGTGTCCCGGACCATGCGGTCCGCCGAGAACCGTTGGGGGATGTCGCGGCGGGCGGCCTCACCCATTTGCGAACGGAGCCTGGAATCGGCCAG
>WGAB01000074.1 GCA_015489295.1 Caldifarciminota bacterium | reverse complement strand
GGATGAAGAGCACCACATCCAGGCCAATGAGGTCGGCCAGGGCCAGGGGCCCCATGGGGTGGTTGGCCCCGAGTTTCATCACGGTGTCAATGGCGTCGCGGTCGGCCACGCCCTCCATCAGGGCGTAAATGGCCTCGTTGATCATGGGCATCAGAATGCGGTTCGCCACGAAGCCGGGGTAGTCGTTGACCACCACGGGTTCCTTGTCCAGCTGGCGGGCCAGATCCAGGATCGTATCTATGGTTTCCTGGGAGGTGAGCACGCCCTTGACCACCTCCACGAGCTTCATCACGGGCACCGGATTCATGAAATGCATGCCCGCCACGCGTTCCGGGCGCCGGGTTTCCCGGCCGAGCCGGGTAATGGAAATGGACGAGGTGTTGCTGGCCAGGATCACCTCGGGCCGGGTGAGTTCGTCCAGCTGCCGGAAGACCTCGGCCTTGACCTCAAAGTTCTCGATTACAGCCTCCACCACGAAATCCACGTCCCGGAGATCCTCCAGGGCGGTGGTGGGATGGATCCGGGCGAGGGTCTGGGCCTTGTCGTCTTCGGTGATGATCCCCTTCTTGATTTGCCGGTCCAGGTTCTTGGCGATGGTTTTCAGGGCCCGATCCAGGATCTCGTCGGCCACATCGCGGAGCACCACATCAAAGCCTTTGAGGGCGAACACATGGGCAATACCGTTTCCCATGGTTCCGGCGCCGACCACGCCTACCTTGCGAATGCTCATGGGGAAACCTCCTCGGTTGCGGTCATCGGGCTTAGTATAACTGCATGCCAGGCCCCCTTCAACCGGAAGTGTATCGTTTCGGAACGCCGGCAGGGGCTCCGTCCAAGGGATCCTGCCGGGCCAACGGGACAGTTACAGCAGAGTGGACTGCAGGAAGCGGTGGGCCCGCTCGAGAAGGTCCTTGAGGTTCTCGTGACGAATCAGGGTTCGGGCCTCCCCCAGGGTGAACCAGCCATGGCGCTCCCGGAGCTTCACCCGAGGCGAGGTGGCCAGATGGCACAGGAAGTACACCTCCTCCCGCAGCACGGGATCGCCCTTCTGGGAATAGGAAAAGGTGAGGGTTTCACGGAAGTCCGGGTGGATCACCGGGTTCTTCACCTGAAAGGTGTGGGTCATCAGCGAAACCGCGGCGTTTTCCAGCACATCCTGGTACCGCACCTGGGCCTTGGGGAACCCCCAGTAGTCCCGAAACTTGCGGAGGAAGAAGAGCAGCTGGTTGCCCTTCCGCTTTACCGGGATCACGGCCACAAAGCGTTCATGATGCATGGCGAAACTTCTCTATGAACCGGTCCAGGCGCCGGATACAAGTTTCCTTGCCCAGCACCTCCATGAGTTCAAACAGGCCCGGGCCGAAGGTGCGGCCGGTGAGGGCCAGGCGGGTGGGATGGATCAGTTTGCCGGCGCCGATGCCCAGTTCCTGGGCCAGGCCCCGCAGGGTTTGCTCAATGCTGTCCTTGTCAAAGGTTTCCAGGGCAGCCAGCCGGTTCCGGAGTTCGGCCAGGTGGTCCAGAATCTCGGGGTTCTTGAGGTGTTTTTTCAGGCCCTTCTCGTCGTAGGTTTCCACCTCGCGGAAGAAGTATTCGGCGGCATAGGGGAATTCGCCCAGGGTCTTCACCCGTTCCTGCAAGAGGGGCACGATCTTCCGGAACTTCTCCCGGTCTTCCGGAGTCTTTACCAGGCCTGCGCGCTCCATAAAGGGCAACGCGCGCCGGTACAGCTCCTCGGGCGGAAGCCGGCGGATGTACTCGCCGTTCATCCACTGGAGTTTCTGGTAATCAAACACGGCGCCGCGCTTGCCCACGCGCTTCAGGTCAAAGGCCTGGATCATCTCGTCCAGGCTCAGGATCTCGCGGTCGTCACCCGGCGACCAGCCTAAGAGGGCCAGGAAGTTCACCAGGGCCTCGGGCAGATAGCCCTGGTCCCGAAATTCCCGCACGGCCGTAGCACCGTGCCGCTTGGAGAGTTTGCCCTTGCCGTCGGGCGAAAGGATCACGGGCAGATGGGCGAACACCGGCGGCTCCCAGCCGAAGGCCCGATAGAGGAGCACATGGTACGGCGTGGACGGAATCCACTCGTCGGCCCGGAGCACATGGGTGATCTGCATCAGGTGGTCGTCGATGACATTGGCCAGGTGATAGGTGGGGAAGCCGTCGGACTTGAGCAGGATGATGTCTTCCAGTTCGCGGTTGTCGTACCGGATTTCGCCCCGGAGGTAGTCCTGGAACACGGTTTCGCCCTCCAGGGGCACCTTGAGGCGGATCACATAGGGTTTGCCTTCGGCCAGGTTCTTCTCAATGTCCTCGGGCGACAGGTTCCGGCACCGGCGGTCGTAGCCGGTGCGCAGGCCCATTTTGCGCTGCAGTTCCCTCAGTTGCTGGAGCCGTTCCGGGGTGCAGAAGCACCGGTACGCATGGCCGGTTTCCAGGAGTTGATGGGCGAGTTTCCGGTAGATCTCCACCCGTTCCGATTGCACATAGGGCCCCACCGGGCCGCCCTTGTCCGGCCCCTCGTCCCACTCAATGCCGAGCCAGCGCAGGCTTTCCATGATGTCCTGCACCGAATCGGGCACATAGCGGGTGCGGTCGGTGTCCTCAATGCGGAGGAGAAACTGGCCGCCGTGCTTCCGGGCGAACAGGAAGTTGTACAGGGCCGTGCGGGCGCCGCCCACATGCAGGTAGCCCGTGGGCGAGGGCGCAAAGCGCACGCGGACCGGGCCGAGGTCAGCCATAGATCAACTCCCGAAGGTCGCGGGCGGTATCCGTGAGTTCCCAGGTGAAGCCGTCTTCCTCGCGGCCGAAGTGGCCGTAGGCGGCGGTGCGGCGATACACCGGCCGCTGCAGGTTCAGATGTTTGATGATGCCCCAGGGCGAGAGGTCGTAGCGCTTGCGGATGGCCTCCACGATGCGGCTTTCGGGCACCTCCGAGGTGCCAAAGGTGTCCACATAGATGGCCACAGGCTGCTGCACACCGATGGCATAGGCCAGCTGCACCTCCACCTTGCGGGCCACGCCGGCCTTGACGAGATTCTTGGCAATGTACCGGGCCATGTAGGCGGCCGACCGGTCCACCTTGGTGGGGTCTTTGCCGGAGAAGCAGCCGCCGCCGTGGCGGGCGTAGCCGCCGTAGGAGTCCACCATGATCTTGCGGCCGGTGACCCCGGTATCGCCCACGGGGCCGCCGATCACGAACCGGCCCGTGGGGTTGATGAAGATCCGGGTGTCGCGGTCCATCAGGCCCTCGGGGATCACGGGCTTGATCACCTGTTCAATGATGTCCTGCCGCAGGTCGTCCATGTGGACATCCGGGCAGTGCTGGGCGCTGATCACTACAGTATCCACCCGCACCGGCCGGTCGTTTTCGTAGGCCACGGTCACCTGCGACTTGCCGTCGGGCCGGAGATAGGTGAGCACCTGGTTCTTGCGCACCCAGGCGAGCCGACGCACGAGGCGGTGGGCCAGCATGATGGGCATGGGCATGAGTTCCGGGGTTTCGTCCACGGCGAAGCCGAACATCATGCCCTGGTCGCCGGCGCCGCCCACCTTCACGCCCCGGTAAATGTCCGGGCTCTGCTCCTGGATGGAGGTCAGGACCGCCAGCGAAGAGTACTCAAACCCGTATTCCGGCCGGGTGTAGCCCACCTCGCGCACCACCTCACGCACCACTTCGGGGATGTCCACATAGGTGCGGGTGCTCATCTCGCCGGCCACGATCACGAGCCCCCGGGTGGTGAGGGCCTCCACGGCCACGCGGCCCTGGGGGTCGTCGGCCAGCACCGCGTCCAGAATGGCATCCGACACCTGATCGCAGATCTTGTCGGGATGCCCTTCGGTAACGGATTCCGAGGTAAACAAACGCTGTGCCTGGGTGTTTTTCAAGGTTGATGCCTCCCGAAGAAAGTGGGTTGCCATTATACTCTTGGCCCTTTTGCAATTCAACGGGTTCCCATCAACAAGGAGGCAGAACGATGTGGAACGTGCTGGTTTTCGTCCTGATCGGCACCGGCTGGAACCTCTCGGTGGATGCCGGCCTGCAGGTGACGCAAAACTACTACAACGAGGCCTGGAGCGGGACCGAGGTAAGCTCGGTTACCTGGACCGCGGTGCTCAACGCCCTGGCTGAGCGGCCGCTGACCGACCGGGTGCTGTTCACCAATACCACCAAACTGCAGTACGGGCAAACCTATCAGCAGGATCCAGCCACCGACGAATGGAGCCCGCCCCAGAAGTCCTCAGACCTGGTGGACAACGAGTCGGTGCTCCGGTTTACCCTGGGCTGGCTGGTGGACCCCTACCTGTCGTTTCGGCTTCTGAGCCAGTTCCGGGATGAGGCCCATAGCCTGTACCTGAACCCCATTACCTGGACCGAGGGCACTGGCCTGGCCCGCACCTTTGTCAAAACCGAAACGGCCGAAATGAACGGCCGGCTGGGTGTGGCCTTCCGGGAGGTGACGGATCGGGCCTCCGATGCCGCGGCCCCGGTGGAAGGCGGCCTGGAAACCGTGCTGTGGGGCACGCGGGTGATCTCCGAGCGGATCCGGTACGAAGGCGAACTGCGGGTGTTCAAGGCCCTGTACAACTCCCAGGCGGATCCCGCCGATGACCGCTGGAAAGCGCCGGATGTGGACTGGAAACACACCCTGAGCGTGTCGCTGGCCAAGTTTGTGCAACTCAGCGTGTACGCGGAACTGGTGTACGACAAGGACGTCATTGACCGGGCCCAGATCCGCGAGAACCTGGCCCTGGGCCTGACCTACAAGTTCTTCTAAGGGCTTCGCTTTCCTTTTGGGGCGGGCCCTGCAGGGCCCGCCCCAAAAGCCCTGTTCCCCTCAAAACCTCAAAGGTTTCCACTGGCCAGGTAGTTCTCCAGACCCACCTCCTCGATCACGTTCAACTGGGTTTCCAGCCAGTCCACGTGCCGCTCCTCGTCGGCCAGGATCTCTTCCAGCAGGGCCTTGGTGCCGTGGTCCCCTTCTTCGGCCGCCTGGGTGATAACCCGGTTGTACGCGGCCACGGCTTCCCGCTCGCTCTCCAGATCATTTCGGAGCTGCTCGACCACCGTGCGGCCGATACGCACGCCTCGCAACTGACCCACCAGCGGCTGCCCCTCCAGGAAAAGGATGCGCTCGATCAGCCGGTCCACATGCTTCATCTCGTCCAGGGCCCGCTGCCGCACGGCCTCGGCCAGCTTCTCGTAGCCCCAGTCCTCGCACATTTCGGCGTGCAGAATGTACTGGTGCACGGCCGTCAACTCGTCCATCAGCAACGCGTTCAGGCTCTCAATGACCTTTTCGCTGCCCTTCATGGCACTGCCTCCTGTTGCACGGTAAATGTTACGCCCTTCGTTGACACCCCCGAAGGGGCCGTCTAAAATCCAGCACATGCGGCGAAAATCCTGGCTTTTCGTGATTTTTGGGCTGTTCCTGGGCCTCGCCACTTCCGCCCGGGCCCAGGAGGAACTCCTGCACCTCGCCGATTCCCTGGCCCAAACCTCCCAGGCTGAGGTGGCGGCCGATTTGTACCGCCTCGTGCTGCAACGGTACCCCCACACCTACTGGGCTCAGCGCGCCCGCATCGGCCTGCTGCGGTACACCCTGCAGGGCACCGCCCGGAAACAGGCCCTGCGCACCCTGGAAACCCTGCTCCGCTCCCCCGGCCTGCCCGACCTCGCATCCCTGCTGAAACCCCTGCTCGCCGAAGACACCAGCGAGGTTTTCCTGCGGTACCGGCTGCTCCTGGCCCGCCGGGTGCCCACCCTGGAGGACCGGCAAGTCTGGCTCCTCGAGATCGCCGCCGACGGGCCTCCGGCCCTGGCCCAAACCGCCTGGCGCACCCTGGCCGCGGATTACGAAACGCTCCGGGTGAAAGCCCAGATCCAGCTGGCCGGGCTCCTGGCGTCCCGGGATACCGCTCTGGCCCGGCTCCTGCTCCGCCGCCACGCCCAGAACCCCGACGCCCGGCTGCTGCTGGCCCGCATGGCCCTGCCCGGCGATACCCTGGAGGCCCTGGCGCAGCTGCGCGAGCCCAACAGCCGCGCCCTGCGCCGCCTGAAGGCCCGGCTGCTTCTGGCCCTGGATGATGCCGAGGGCGCCGCCCAAACCCTGGCCGAAGACCCCGATACCCTGCCCGGCCTGGCCGATCTCAAGGCACGGGCCTGGATGGCCATCGGGCTCCGGGCCCGGCTGGAAGACCTGCTGCCCTATCTTGAGACCCCCCTGGTGCGCGCCCGGGTATTGCTGGTGCTCGGCCGGGATTCCCGGGCCCTGGCCCTGCTGGATTCCCTGGAAACCGCCGATCTGCCCGATTCGGCCGTACTGGATGAAACCCTGGCCCCCACCCGGCTCCGCCTGGAGGCCCTGCGGAACCTGGGGCGGTTTGCCGAGGCCGCGGCCCTGTTCCTCCGCCGGCCCACCGACCGCGCCCAGGGGTACGACCTGGCCCGGGCCCTGGACTCCCTGGGGCTCGCGCCCCTGGCCCTGCAGGTGATCCAAACAGCGGAAACCCTGCGGCCCGGCCCCCGGTTCGTGCCGCGCGAGGCCCTGCTCCGGCTGCGGGCACGGCTTAAGCCTTCGCCGGGCCTGATGGATACCCTGCGCCGCCTGGGGATTTCGGTGCCGCCAGCGGTGCCCGACTCGGCCCGGGAGGCCGTGCTCGTGGACATGGCCCGGGGCCTGCCCCTCCTGG
>WGAB01000073.1 GCA_015489295.1 Caldifarciminota bacterium | reverse complement strand
GCGGAGGTGAAACCATCGGCATCGGTTCCCTGATCCTTACCGCCTGGCTGGTCGGGGTGCCGGTGCGCTCGGTGCAAATCCACGGAGCCCACGCCTTTCCCCCGAAGGAACTGGTTACGGTGCTGCGCCTGCGGCCGGGCCAGACCTTTTCCCAGGCGCTGTTCCACGCAGGCCTGATCCGCCTGGAGGAGTTTTACCGGAACGCCGGCTATCGGCACTTTCGGGTGGTGCAAAAGGAGGTGCGGCAAACCCCCGAGGGCGTGGACATTGAACTCTGGCTCTACGAAGGGCCCAGGACCGTAATCGCCCGGCTCACCTATGCCGGGGTGCAACAACTGGACTCTCTGCTCGTGGCCCGGTTGTTCCACCGGTACCGCACACCCCGGCCCTACGATGTGAACGACCTGCATCGGCTGGAGTCCGACCTTCTGAACCTGTATGCCGAACAGGGGTTCCCCTACGCCTCAGTCCGTATCCGGCAGCAGGAACTGCGGCCCGATACCTTTGAGGTGCAGTTCCAGGTGGAAGAGGGGCCCCGGGTGGTGATCCAGCGGGTGGAGCTCCGGGGGCTCCACCAGGTGCGCCGGCAGATCGTGCTAAGGGAACTGCGGTTCCATCCGCCCTGCGTGTACCAGGCCTCCAAGGTGCTGGAATCCATCCGGAACATCTACCTCACCGGCCTCTTTTCCTCGGTGCTGCGCCGCCTGGAACCGGTCAACGCCGAGGGCGACACCGTGGTACTGGTCCTGGATCTCCACGAGGTCAAGCCCCGGTACCTGGAGATCGGCGGCGGCTGGCGCCAGCCCCTGTTTGCCGAGTTCCAGGTTTCCCTGGGGCACCGGAACCTTTTTGGCAACAACCAGCGGCTGGAAATGCGTACCGAAGGGCTCCTGGATTTCTCTCAGGAAACCTGGCAGGAGCGCTGGCAGCGCCGGCGTGTGGAGATTTCGTACAGCGAGCCCTATTTCCTGGGCAGCCCGCTGAAAGCCACGGCCCACCCCTTTTACGAGCGCGACCTGCAGGTGAAAAAGGAGGAGTACGGGGTGGACCTGCAGCTGCTCTGGATCGCCAGCCCCTACCTTTCGTTTACCGGCGCGGTGGAGTGGAAACGGACACCGCTGCAGCCGTCCCGGTCCGGCCCGCTCATCAACTCGCTGATCTTCATCGGCCTCTGGGACAGCCGCGACAACCTGTTTGACCCCCGCCGCGGCGCCTTCGCCTCCCTCAAACTCCAGAACGCCGGTGGCCCGGTGCTGGACGGCGACAACACCTTTTACCGGGCAATCCTGGACTTCAGCTACTACGCCCCGTACCGGCGCCACTGGGTGGTGGCCGGACGGTTCCGGAGCGGCTATCAGCGGCCATACGGCACCAGCCGCTCCATTCCCTCCAGCGAACGGTTCTTCATGGGCGGCGAGGGCAGCCTGCGGGGCTACGCCGACCGGTCCGTGGGGCCGGTGGACCCCGACGATCCCGAGGTGCACTCCGGCAACCTGCTCCTGAACCTCAACCTGGAACTCCGGTACCGCAACGGCCGGTGGGGCGGTGCGCTGTTCCTGGACGGCGGCAACCTGTGGTTCAGTGTGCCCGAGATGCGGCAGCAGTTCCGGATCCTCTGGACCGCGGGGCTCGGCATCCGCTACTTCACGCCCATCGGCCCGGTACGCCTGGACTGGGGCTATCGGCTGCAGGATCGCACGCCCGGCTATAAGGGGCGTTTGTACCTGGCCCTGGGCCACATGTTCTGATGCTGAAGGACCTCCTGCCCCATGCCTGGCATCCCTTCTTCGGCCGGTTCGGAGCCCTGCGCCCGATCCAGGAAAAGGCTGGGCCGCCGATTCTTGAGGGGAAGTCGGTGCTGGTGGTTTCGCCGGCGGCCTCGGGCAAAACCGAGGCCGTGATGGCACCGGTGGCCGAGCGCCGCAAGCAGGCGGGCTGGCCCCCGCTGTCCATCCTCTATGTGACCCCCACCCGGGCCCTGGTCAACGACCTCTACGCCCGGCTGCAGGCACCCCTGCAGCAGATGGGGCTGACCGTGCGGCGGAGAACCGGCGACCACCCGGAGTTCCGGCCTGAGAAGCCCAGCGATGTGCTGATCACCACCCCCGAATCCTGGGATTCCCTGCTGGCACGGCACCCGGCGGTGTTCCAAACCGTGGAGGTGCTGATCCTGGACGAGGTGCACCTGTACGCCCAGTCCTATCGGGGCGACCAGGTGCGGGTGCTGACCCGCCGCCTGGACCGGCTCCGGCGGGTTCCCTACCAGAAGATCGCCCTCTCGGCCACGGTGTCCGAGGCCGAACGGGTGGCCCGGCGGTTCCTCGGCGAAGGGGCCGAGATCGTGGAACACCGGGCGCCGCGGGAACTGCAGGCCACCCTGTTCCCCCGCAAGGGCGCCCTCCGCCGGGTGCTCCAGTTGATGCGGGACGAAGACCTGCGGAAGGTACTCTTCTTCGCCCCCACCCGCCGCGACGCCGAGTATGTGGCCGGCAAACTGCGGCAACTGGTGGCCTATCCCCATGCCGTGTGGACCCACCACGCGAGTTTGAGCAAGCGGGAACGCGAAGCCGTGGAACAGGCCATGCTCCGCCATCCGTGGGGCATCGTCGTGGCCACCCCCACCCTGGAACTCGGCATTGATGTGGGCGACATTGACCTCGTGGTGCTGCTGCGGCCGCCCGATTCGGTGGCCACCTTCCTGCAGCGGGTGGGCCGGGGGAACCGCCGCCGGAATTTCCTGAGGGTGGTGGGCCTGTACGGCCCTCCGCTGGAACGCGTGTTCTACGAGGTGCTGTTCGACCGGGCGCGACGGGGCGAGGTGGAACCCTTCCGCCACGAGCCCGCGCCCTCGGTGGCCGTTCAGCAGATCCTGTCCTATGCGCTCCAGCGACAGCGGCCCGGGGTACCGGAATCGGCGCTGGCCGACATCCTGGAGCCCCTGGAGATCTTTGCCCCCGACCTGGCACCCCTGCTGGTGCATCTCGTGGAATCCGGATACCTGGAGCGCCGCCCGCCCGGCCTACTGTTCCTCGGCCCCAAGGGCCGCCGCCTCGCCGGCCTCGGCCGGATCCATTCCAACATTGAGGACCATCCCGCCGAGTACGAGGTGTACCACATCCTTACCGGAGAGCACATCGGCACCATTGAAAAACTGGCGCCCTCCTTCGCCCTGAAGGGGCGGTTCTGGCAGGTGGTCACGGTACAGCGAAACCGCGTGTTCGTGGAGGAGGTGCAAACCGTAGTGCCCACCGGCCGCAAGGTGTTTAAGGGCAAGGGCGTGGCCCTGTGGCCGCCGGACCTCGGCCTGGCCGTGAAACGCCGGGTGTTTCCGGAGGTTCCGGCGGAGGTGGTTCCGGTGCTCCGGGCCACCGGCAACCGCTGGCTGTTTTTCCACTTCCTGGGGGTTCTGGCAGGGTTTGTGTGGGCCTCCGCGCTGGGCTATCGGGACCTGGCAGCCCGAGATTACGCCGGAGTTGTGCTGGAAGTGCGGGCGGACGCCAGTGTGGATCCGCAGCAGTTCCTGGAGGTGCCCCTGGAAACTCTGGAACTGGGGGTACTGGAGCACTGGAAACAGGTGCGCAAGTTCCTGGACCTCGGCGCCTTTTTTGAACTCCTCAATCCGGATCTCCGGCGGCTGGCCCTGCTGCGGGCCGCCGGAATCCATGATCTCGCCGATCTGTTGTGGCGCTCCCGGGCCGTTCCCTTTGAGGAGTTGCCGCCGCCGGCCGTGTCGCTGGACCAGATGCTGTAGCCAGCCTTCAGGAGGGACCCAGTTCCGAAGGAAGATGGCGAAGCAACTGGTGCCCCTCCGGGGTCAGCAGAAGGCCGTGGGCGGAAAGCCGCACCCAGGGCTCCAGGCTGCGGAGCAGGGCCACCGGATTGGGGTTCTCCTCGGAATGGAAGAACCAGAAGTCCACAAAATCCGCGGGGTCCAGGCCCGAAGGGGTTTCCTCCACGAACCGGATTCGGGTGATCTGCAGGTCGGGGTACACGACCCCCAGGGGTAACGGCAGCGGGACCACCGCTGTGAACCCCACCTCCAGGATCTTCTGGGCCTTCAGGGTTTCGGCGGTGCCAAAGGGTGTCGTAAGGCGGATCCGCGTGGCCTGAACCCGGGCTGGAGGCAGGAACTGGGCCAGGAACCGCAGCAGAATCGTGCGGTACACCGGCACCGATGCCTGGGGCACGCGGTACCGGGTTCCCAGGGCCCGGAGATCCAGGTCCAGCAGGGGCCGGGTGGGGGCAAGGCCCGATGGGTCGCTGGCCGGCAGGTGGACCGGGCCGAGGCCGCGGTCTTCGAGAAGCACCCGGGCCACCTCCTGATAGGCCACCAGCGGCACCGCCCGGTGGGGATGGCTGATGAGGCCCGCCCGCCAGAGTTCGTGGAGCAGGGTCTGCAGGGTCTGGAGGTCGGCCACGTCCCCGGTACGCAGGAACAGCCCCGGGCTCGCCGGCGCCGGAGGGGGTACCGATTCCTCGGTGGGTTCCACCTCCAAGCGGCTCTCCTCGCGGAGCCGGGTTTCCACCTCGTCCTCAGGAAGGTCGGCGGGCACAGGGATCTGCAGGGTCAGGCCATCAACGGTGACCAGGGCCAACTTTCGGGGTTCCCGGTGTTCTAAGGGGCGCCGGACCAGGTCCAGGGACAGCTCCTGAACCCAGGAGGCAGGCGTGGGGGTGATGCCTGTGCGGGCCAGTTGCTGGCGTCGCTCCACAAACACGATGTGATGCTGGAGCCAGCGGTGAAAAGCCTCCTGGATCTCCTTG
>WGAB01000072.1 GCA_015489295.1 Caldifarciminota bacterium | reverse complement strand
TGAAGCGGCCCCGGAGCCTGGTCCGCCGTTCCTGGCTCTGGCTGCTGTGGGATGGGGCCGTGGCGCTGGGAATCCTGCCTTTCACCGGGGGCTACATGAGCCCCTTTTTCCTGCTGGTGCTCCTGGTGGTGCTGGAAATCGCCCTGTTCTTTCCCTGGAAAACCGCCCTGGCGCTGCTCGCCACGGTGGATGCCCTGCAGGTGGCCGCCTCGGTGTTTCACAATCTGGAGCCTGTGGATCCTCTAAGTGTGATCAACCGGTTTGTGGCGCTATTGCTCTTCGGCAGCATCGCGGTGCTCTTTGTGCAGGTGCTCCGCTGGGAAGAGCAGGAGCGGCTCCAGGCCATGCGCCGGGCGCGCCAGGAACGGGCGCTGAACGAGATTTTTGTAAAGCTCGGCGAAAGCCGGATGGACCTCCAGCGGGTGCTCCAGGTGATTGTGGAAAGCGCCCGTGACCTGTTGAACGCCCGGGCCGTGTTGATCCTCACGCCCGAGGATGCCCGGTCCCTGAAGGTGGCGGCGGTGTGGAACCTGCCCTCGGTGCAGCCCGGCCAAACCCTGCCGCGCTGGCCCTGGTTGCCGCGGGAACGGCAGCTGGTTCCCTGTGAGCGCGGGCGGGAACCCTGGCCGCCGGTGGTGCAGAACCCGGAGATCCGACATGTATTGTGTGCCCCGTTGAGGACGGCCGGCGGCGAGATCCAGGGCTGGTTGCTTTTGGGATACGAAACGGCGCCTCCCACCGATTCCCTGGACCTGCAGCTCGTGCGGGCCCTGGCCCTGGAAGGCAGCCTGGCCCTGGCCAACGCCCGGCTGCTCCAGCGGGAACAGGCCCATGTTCAGGAACTCCGGCGGTTTGATGCCCTGCGGTCCACCTTCTTCTCGGCCATCGCCCACGAACTCAAAACGCCCCTGACCGTGCTCAAGACCCTGGTGGCTTCGCTGGACCGCTACCCTTCCCTGCCGGAGGCCACGCAGCGGGAGATTCGTCAGAGTTTGGAGGCGAACCTGAACCGGCTGGAAACCCTCATCAGCGAAACGCTGGAAAGCGCCCGGCTGGAGGCCCGTTCCGTGCGGTTGCATCCGGGGCCGGTGCATCTTGTGGCCCGGATTCACCGGGTGGTGAACCGGCTCCAGCCTCTGTTCCAGCAAAAACAGTTGACGGTGCAGGTCCTGGCGCCCGAGCCCGGGCCGGTGGTGCGGGCCGACCCCCGGTTCCTGGACCGCATCCTGGAGAACCTTCTGGAAAACGCCGCCAAATTTTCGCCCGAACAGGGAATCCTCCAGATTCGGGTGCAGGTGGCGGAGGAGCAGGCGACGGTGTGCGTGGCCGACCAGGGCCCGGGCATCCCCCCGGAGGCCCGCGACCGGGTGTTTGAAAAGTTCTATACCTCGCCCGCCTCCTCCAGCCAGGGAGGAGTGGGCCTGGGGTTGTACATCGTGCGCGAACTGGTGCGGCTCCACGGAGGCCGCATCTGGATCCAGGACGCAACCCTTGGGGGCAGCGAGTTTTGCTTTACCTTGCCCCTGTACACCGAGGAGGAAACCGATGAATCAGGCTACCAAGCGGATTCTGGTGATTGACGATGAGCCGGACCTGGCCCGGGCCGTGCGGTTGACCATCACCCTGCAGGAGCCCGATTGGGCTGTGGATGTGGCCCATTCCGGCCGGGAAGGCCTGAAGAAACTCCTGGAGGGCGACTACGACCTGGTACTCCTGGACCTGGTGATGCCCGACATGTCGGGCTTTGATGTGCTCAAGCAGATCCGGGCCTTCAACGATGTGCCGGTGATCATCCTCACCGTGCGGGACGACGAACTGGACAAGGTGCACGGCCTGGAACTCGGGGCCGACGATTACATCGTCAAGCCCTTCGGCCACCTGGAGCTCATGGCCCGGATCCGCTCGGTGTTCCGGCGGGTGGAGGGCACGGTGGTGGCGTACCAGAAGCCCTATCGGGCCGGTGACCTGAAGGTGGATTTCAACGAGCGGGCCGTGTATTTGAAGGGCGAGCGGCTGGGTTTGACCGCCACCGAGTACCATCTCCTGGAAATCCTGGTCAAGAACGCCGGCCGCGTGGTGTCCCGGGAGCGGCTCCTTTCGTGGGTGTGGGGAGAGGAGGCCGTGGACCATCCGGACTACCTGAAGGTGTACATCCACCGGCTGCGCAACAAACTCGGGGATCCCCGATGGATCCAGACCGTTCGGGGTATGGGGTACCGTTTCGTGCCGCTTTCCGAATCCGGCGAGGCTGCTTCATAGCTTCATAAAAACTTCGGGCCCCGCGGAAGCGGGGCCCGGCAGGGTACATGAAGGGGAGGCGACGATCATTCGCCTCCGGCCAAAGCGGCCCACACACCCAGGATCACCACGATGACACCCACGATGATGTCGTTCCACATGGCCGCCGCCGTGCTGGAGTAGGCGAGGATGAAGGGGGCGATGATGAGCCACAAGCCCAGGATGGCGTTCACCCAGCTCAGGCCCTTCACGGTGCCGGCGGAGTTCGCCAGGGCCGCCCACACGCCCAGGATCACGAGCACGATGCCGATGATGATGGCGTCCCACATCGCCGAGGAAACCTTGGTGTAGGAGAGCACGAAGGGAGCGATGACCTCCCAGATCCCGGCGAGGGCGATCACCCAGTTCAGGTTCTTTGCGGTCTTCATGATGCCACCTCCTTTTTAGGTTTTGGGGTTTTTCGTTCCATCGCTCCTATATTCCGGGAGGTGGGTAAACAGAGCCGTTACCGAAGGTCAACGGAAGGTTAACGCATCGGACCCTCCGGAAACCGGCGTTTTCGTTGTCCTGAAAGGGGAAAGGGGCGATCTTACCGCGGCAGCCCCCGCATCATCTGCAGGGTTTGGTTGCGGAGGCGGCGGCGCTGCAAGGCGGTTTTCCGGATGGCGGTTTTCTTGACCGCCTTGTCCACAAGGCTTCGCGTGGCATCCGTGGAACCCTCGTGCCGCCGGTAGTTGTACAGCACCCGGTGCACCCGGCCCACGCGAAACCGCTCGGAGATCCGGAGCACCATGTCGTAGTCCTCGGCATAATCGCCGAACTGCACCTCGTTGTAGGGCCCCAGGATCTTGAACACCGCATGGCGGAAGAACCGCAGGGCCCCGGCGCCGTCCACCCGCAGGATGTTGTTGCGGTCGTACTCCAGGTGCTTGATGGGCTCCAGGGGCAGGGGCCGGCCCTCGGGATCGGTCACCCGGTAATAGGAGATGGCGAGCCCCACCTCGGGATGGCGGTCCATGTAGGCCACCATCTCGGCCAGGGTGTCGGGCTCGTAGAAGTCGTCGGAATCCAGCTGGGCGATGTAGCGGCCACGGGCGTGCCGCAGGCCGAAGTTCAGGGCCTGGGCGATGTTGCCCGGCGGCTTCCACAGGTAACGAACCCGGGGGTCCCGGCTGGCCCATCCTTTGACGATCTCCGGCGTGCGGTCGGTGGACCCCGCATCCACCACGATCACCTCAAAGTCGGAAAAGGTACCCCGGACCACGCTCTCAATGGCCGCGCCGATGTAATCCTGCCGGTCCTTGACCGGGATGATGACGCTGACCGTCACCGGGTAGGCGTCGGCGTCGTCGGGCAGGGGATCGTAGGTGCCGTCCAGGAACGCCCCCTGGCGGCGCAGCCACTGCTTGAACACCGTTTCGTACTCGCGGTCGGCCTCGGGCGAGTAAAAGAGATAGGCGAAGCTGTCGGACTTCACCATCTGCTGCAGGGCGTCCTCCCGGGGCACCTTGCGGTACAGGGGCTCGGGGATGTGGGTGAGGGTGCCGCCCTGTTCCATCCAGTGGAGCCGCAGGTCGTACAGGGTGGCGAACCGCCAAGGCCGGGCGCCGCCCGTGCGTGCCCGTACCTCCCGCCGGATCAGTTGCACGGGCCCGGTTTTGAAGCGCTCGGTGATGTCGCCGAGGTCGGGCAGCAGCCGATGGCGGCGGCCCTCCTCCTCGTAGTCGCTGTAGAGCCAGGCTCCCGGCGTGTGCAGGAACCGGTCCAGGCCTGCCTCCGGCAGGTGCACCTCGGGTTCGGTGATCAGGAGCACATCCCCGGAAAGGCGATTCAGCGTTGTGGCCAGGTGCTCCGGCGGCACCACATGGACCTCGTCGAACCGGTGTGCCGGCACCTGCACGCGCTCCCGCGGCACGGTGAGCACCAGGGAAACGGTCATCTTACGGCCGATAGGTGACGGAGTAGCGGGGCGATTCCCAGAGGGTGACCGCGGCCAGGCGGTAATTCGGGCCGGTGAGGTCGTCCTTCAGCAGCCGGTAGATCTCCCGGGCGATGTTCTCGGCGGTGGGGTTCTCAAAGAAGTCGTTGAGGTTGGTGCCGTTGAAGCGCTGGAGCACGCGTTCGCGCAGGATCCGATCGATCTTCAGGAAGTCCAGTACCACGCCGTCCACCGGATCGCCGGCCACGGTGACCTCCACCACGAACCGGTGGCGGTGCGACTCCTCGCGTTCTCCGTCGATGACCACGGAGTGGTACGCACGGAAGAAGCCCTGAACCTTGAGTTCCATGCTCATCGCCTTTCACACATCAAAGATGACCCGGGCGTACCAGTGGTCGCCCCGGGGTTCCACCACCAGCATGTGGTAGGTGATGCCCTTGATGCCCACCCGTACGCGGTGGCGCTCAGGGTCAAAGGGCTCGCCCCGCACCGTGCCCTCCAGAAGGTAGAGGTCGGGGTCCACCTGCACCTCCACCTCGCGGGTCACGAAGCCCTCGGCGTCAAAGTAAAACAGGAGTTCGGAAAGGAAGCCCGTGAACAGGTCTTCCAGGGTTTGCTCCTGCAGGGAGATCTCGCGTTGCTCGCGGGGTTGCACATCCTCAAAGTTTTCCAGCATTTCGCGGAACAGGGCCTCACCGGCCTCGCGGAAGAGGTCGTTGAGGGTGGGAGCCTCCACTTCAATGCCAATGTCGGCGGTGTGTTCCAGTGGGCGATACGGCATAGGGCCTTTAATGTACAGGGCCAAACCCCGGCGATAAAGGCCTTTTCCCGTACGCCGGGCCTCCATTTTTAGGCAGCAAGAGGGCAGGGTTCGGGGGTGACGGCCCCGGAAGGCCGTATCGTTACCCTGTTGCAAAGCAAGGCAGAAGGGCGCATGGTTCGGGCCGCTTTTCGGCCACGCCGTATAATCTTGCGGAGAGATGAGCCGGATCCGGATCTTCACCGCGGGAGAGGGTTCTCCCCGGACGCTGCGGCCGCTATGGCGGGAGCTCGTGCGCGGGCACCCCGCTGCTGATTTTTCCGATGTGTTGATCCTGACGCCCCACCGGGCCCAGATCCGGAACAACCGACGGGTGCTCCTGGAGGAAACCCCGGTGGATGCCCTGGTGCCGCCCCGGCAGGTGCCACTCTACGACTGGCTTCAGGGGCTTTTGCCCGATTCCCTGCGGGTGCTGACCGACGAGGAACGGTTCCTGCTCCTCGTGGATCTCTTGATGCTGCCAGACCTGGAGCAGGTCCGCGAAACCCTGGGAATCGGGGAACGACACGTGGGCCTGGGGCTCGCGCGGCATCTCTTTCAGGCCCTGGATGACCTTCGGCTCTGGGCCTTTGACCGCAGCGAGGCCGAACTGGCGGCCACCGTGGACCGCACCGTAGACCCCTATCCCCACGTGGCCGAGCGGATTCACGCGCTCCTGGGCCTTCTGGCCGCCTACCGGGACCGCCTCCGGCAGGCCCAGGCCGTGGACCTGCCCGAGGCCCTGCGGCTTCTTTTGGAGAGTTTCCCCGAGGATCGGGCCCTGGCGGGCCTGCGGTTCCTGGTGTTTCAGGGCCTGACCATGCTGGACCCTCTGAGCCGGGAGGTGCTTCGGCAGGTGATCACCGCCGCCCGGCAAAGGCACGTGGAGGTGTGGGCCCTGGTGCCGGTCACCCGAACCTGGCCCGAGCCGCCCTTCCTGCAGTTCCTGGCCGATTTTCCCGGAGCCGAGGTGCAAACGGTGCCCCGGGAACGGGTGCCGGAACTCGAGGGCCGGGCGTACCTCACCCGGGGCGACGAGGTGCGGGCGGTGGTCCGGGAGATCAAGCAACTGCTGGCCCGTTCGCCGGAGCCCCTGCGCATCGGCATCACGGCGCCGTCGCTCTTTGAGGTTTTGCCCGCGCTTCGCCAGGCTTTCCACGAGTACGGCCTGGACTTCGTGGCCTATACCGGCGACCCCCTGGCCCAAACCCCCTGGGCCCGGCTGTGGCAGGTGGCCGCCCATCTGGTTCGCCAGGGGTTTCCGTCCCAGAGCCTGAAGGTTTTTCTTCAGTCGCCCTTTCTGCGGGTGGACCACCGGGATCTTCTGCTGCAGGCCGTCCGCAAGACCGCGGTGGTGCAGCTGGAAAACCTCCTGCCCTTTCTGCCGGATCTGACGGACGAGGAACGGGAAGCCCTGGCCCGCTTTCTGGAAGCATTGCGGCAGGACCTCGAGGCTCTGCGGAGGGAGGACGCACAGCCGTTGACCCGGTGGATCCACACCCTTCAGGGGTTCTTTGAGAAATGGACCCACGGGATGCCGCCCGAGGTGGAGGCGGCCTTTGCCCGGGCCCTGCAGGTGCTGGCCCAGGTGGCCGGGGTGCTGGTATCGCCCGAGATGACCCCGGAGGAGTTCCTGAACCTGTGGCAAACCCTGCTCCAGAGCACCCGGCTGCCCGACCCGGAACGTCCGGAGCCGGAGTATCCGGTCCACGTTCTGGGCATGGCCGAGGCCCAGGCCTTTGAGGGCGATCTGCTGTACGTGCTGGAGGCCACCGACGAGGCTCTGCCCGGACCCGGCCCCAACGATTTCCTTCTGCCCCACAAGTTTCGGGAAACCCTGGGCCTGCCGACCCAGGATCGCGTGGCCCGGGAACAGGAGTTCCGGTTCCATCTGCTCCTGGAAGCCCCCTTCCGCCGGGTGGTGGTCTCCTATCCCCAGGTGGACGGAGCCGGCAACCCCCGGTTGCCCACCCTGCTGGCCGACCGGGTGCTGACCGGGCAAACCCCGCTGCAATCGGCGGACCAGGTGTACCGGCAGGGGGCGCTGGCACCGGAGGAGGTGGCACTTCGGCAAAGTAAGCCGTCGCCGGAGGTGGTGGCCCCCCATCCCCTGAGGCCCACCCGCCAGCAGGTTGAAGCCTGGCTGGAGCAGCAACGCCGGGAGGTGTCGGTTACCCTGCTCCAGAGGCTGGCGACCGAGCAAACGTGCCGGTACCGCGTGTACCTGGAGCACATCCTGCAGCTGGCGCCTCCCCGGGAGCCCAGCCTGTTTCCCCTGGTGGAAGAGGGGAACGTGATCCATCGGCTCCTGCGAGTGCTCTTTGAGGCGCTGTTGCAGCGCTTCGGCACGCAGCTGCCCCCGGAGAAAACCTTCCTGGCCCTGTATGACGACGCTATGAACCAGGTGCTCCACGAGGGGTTCCACGTGCCGGTGGTGCGCACCTTCCTTCGGAAACGGTACCACCGGCTGGCTCCCCTGCTGTACCGGCACCTGGAGGCGGAACATCGGGAGGGCCTGGCGCCCCGGTTTCTCGAGCACCGGCTCCAGAAATCCCTGCCGGAGGTGGACCTGGTGCTGAAGGGGCGGATCGATCGGCTCGATGTCTCCGAAGACGGCCGGGTCTTCCGTGTCATCGATTACAAAACCGGAGGAGCCTCCAGAAACCACAAGGCCCTGTTCTGGCAGGTTTGGGCCTACACGGCCCTGTATCAATCGCAGGTGCCGGAGGCCGCGCCCGTGGCGCCCCAGTTGCTCCTGCTCAGCCAGCCCGACCTCAAGAGAATGGTCAAAACCGGGCTCAAGCGGGGTGAAACCGTGGAAACCCGGCTTGCGGAGGCCCAGGAGGAGATTCAACAGGCGGTGGAACGGCTGCTGAAGGCAGAGTTTGAACCCTATCCCGGGTGCCATCGGTGCCCGTTTCGGGAGGTGTGCCCCTATGCCTCAGGATAGGGCCGGGCGTCCCTCGCCGATCCAGGACCGGGCGGTGGCCACGGACCCCCGGCGGGTGGTGTTCTTCGCAGCGCCGGCGGGATCTGGCAAAACCACGGTACTGGTCAACCGGTACCTGGAACTCCTGGAGACGGTCAAAACGCCCCGCCGGCTCCTGGCCATCACCTTTACCCGGGCAGCGGCCGCCGAGATGCGGGCCCGGATCCTGGAGCGCCTGCGCCGGGAAAAGCCCGATCTGTACCGGGAACTGCGGTACCGGCTCCAGGAACTGCGGATCCAGACCTTCCACTCCTTTTTCCTGGACCTGGTCCGCCGGTTTGCCCCGGAACTCAAACTCAGCCCGGACCTCCAGGTGCTGGAAACCCCGGAGACATGGCTGGATCCCTGGATCCGGCAGAGGATCGCCCGCGCGGTGGCCCAGCCCGACAGCCCCTGGTTTCGGTACCTGGTGGAAGGCGGCCTGGCCCAGCGGTGGGAAGACCTGGTTCGCACGCTCCGGGGGTCCCTGGAGCTGGTGGAACATCTGGTGACCTTCTGGGAACCCACCGAAGAGATGCCGGCCACCGAGGCCCTGGACCTGCCCCTGTTGAAACCCCTGGCCCAGGAAGCCCTCCAGGCCCGTCGGCGGCAGGGGGTGGTGGCCTTCAACGACATGGAACGCCTGGCCTACGAACTCCTCTTTGAGAACCCCTACTGGTCCCAGGTCCTGGAGGCCTTCGACGAGGCCACCCACCATGTCCTGGTCGATGAGCTCCAGGATACCAACCTGCTGCAGTGGGCGTTGCTTCGGAAACTCATCGAGGAGTGGCGCTCCGGCCTCGGCGCCAAGGCTGACCAGGGGATCGAGCCCACCGTGTTCGTGGTGGGCGACGAAAACCAGTCGATTTACGCCTTCCGGGGCGCCAACGTGGCGGTGTTCCGCCGGGCCCTGCAGGACCTGGCCCAAACCGAAACCTTCCGGGGCCGGTTCGCCTATGTGGAGGTGCAGGAGAACTTCCGCAGCGTGCCCGCCCTCGTGGACTTCGTGAACGCCGTATTCGCCCGGTTCCACGAGGAAGGAAAGATCCGGTACGTGCCGTTCCAGGCCCGGCGCGAGGCCCGAATCCAGGGGGGCATTCATCTGCTCCGGTTGCCGGAGCCCGAATCCCTGACCCAGCGGGGGCACCCGCCGGTGGACGATCTACGGCAACGGGAAGCCCGGGCCGTCGCTGCCTGGATCACCCGGGCCATCCGGCAGGGCCTGCCCGTGGAGCCGTCCGACGGCAGCGGTCCCCGCCCCGTGACCTATCGCGACATTGTCCTGCTGGCCCGGTCCGGCCAGGCCCAGCTCGTGCCCTATCTGGAGGCGCTGCGGGAGGCGGGGGTGCCCTTCGTGGTCATCAACCGGGAGCACACCCTGGTTCCCGAAACCCTCCGGTGGCTCCGGTTTCTCGTGAGGTTCCTGGGCGATCCGGAGGATGACCTGGCCCAGGCAGCCCTGGCGATGTCGCCCCTGGTGTCCGAAACCGTCCGCGAGCGCTGGATCCAGGCCCGGATTCGGCAGGAACCGGAACCGTACCGTCGGCTGGCACCCCTGGACCGTTTTCTGGAGCACCGGGACCGCCGCCCCCTCTCGGGAACCCTGCTGGAGCTCCTGAGGGAGGTGGGATTCTTCCGGTGGGTCGGATCCCTGCTGGAATACCGCTGGATCCGCGAAACCTTGGATCGGCTTCGGGCCGCCGAGCGGGAGGGCGCCCTCTGGGCGGAACTGGCCGAACGGGCCGAGGAAATGACGGCCCCGTTGCCTCCGGAAGCCACCAGTGTCAACGCCGTTCAGGTATACACCGTTCACAAGGCCAAGGGTCTGGAATGGCCGGTGGTGGTGGTTCCCCTGGGGCTCTGGGGCCAGGGCGGCGGCAACGCCAAGGGGCTCTCCTGGCTTTCCCTGGAGGAAGAAATCCTGGAGCCCCTCGGCCTTTACCGGGTTCGCCTCCGCGATGAAACCACGGTCAGGGCTCTGGACGAGGCCGAGCAGTACCGAATCCTGTATGTGGCCCTGACCCGGGCCCGGGACTATCTGGTGCTTCCGGTCGAATCGGCTGAGAAGCTTCCTCCTCTGGGGGAACCCGCCCAGATGCTTCTGGACCTGCTGAGGCAGCCTCCAGAGCCCCTCCAGGCCCTGGAAGCCTCCGGCAACCTGGTGTGGCACTCCGGAATTTCGGCCGAGGCACTGCAGCCCCAGGTGGAACCCCTGTTCCAGGGCGACCGGATTCCGGAGCCCCTGACCCTGACTCCGGTGCCGCCGGTGGTGGAAGCCTCGTCCCTGGTCGCGGAGACCCCGGGTGAATCCCCCGGGGATCCGGTGTTCGGCCGGGTGGTCCACGAGGTGCTTCGAGACGTTCTCCGGCAGGGCGAGGTGCCCCTGGAGATGGCGCTGGCCCGCCGCATCGAGGAGCGGTTTGCCCGGTACCGCCTCCGGCCCCGCCAGGAGGAGGTGTGGGAGGCCTTGAGGCAGGTGGCGCAGGTGTTGAACGGCCCGCTGTGGGACCGGGTCCGGACCGCCCACCGAAGGTTGACGGAGTTTCCGGTTTGGCAACGGACCCCTGAGCCCGTGGTTGGCCGGGCCGACCTGGTGCTGGTCTTTCAAGACCGTGTGGAGGTGTACGATTTCAAAACCGTGCCTGCTACACCCGATGTCGAAACGGCGGTGGCCCGATTCGCCCCCCAGGTTCGGCAGTATGTCGAGGCAGCCGCACGACTCTTTGGTTTGCCTGCCCGGGGCTTTGTGGTGTTGACCGCAACGGGCGACCTTGTTCCGCTCCCTGAGCCCCCCTTTATCATTGGGCCTGAAGAGGCCCCTGAGGACCGTCATGGGTAAGAAACGATCCGCCAAAAAGGGCCGGGACAAGCGCATCGCCGACCTGCTCCGTCGGGTGGTGGACCTGTTGGTGGCCGAGGGGCAGCCTCTGGAAATCTCGGTGCAACCCCTCGCGTTAAAGCAGCCCCTTCTGGAACGACAGGACGGCACCGAGGTGCTCAAGGTACCGGTAGACCGGGAGCGGACGCTGATCGTAACCGCCAGGGAGGGGTTCAAGGCCGTTGGGCTTCAGGATATTCAGGCCCTGGTGCGGGCCTTCCGCGATCAGCGGGACCTCACCTGGATCCTCGACAGGGTGGGCTACCTGATTCGGGTCCTCTACGGGGTGACCCAGCCCGACACGCTGCTCCGACTCCTGCACCAGGAACTCACGGCGCTCCTGGACCTGGAACTGGTGCACACCTTCGACCTTCTGGATCACCGGGTGATCCGGTTCCGGCGGGTGGATGTGAAAAACCCCGAGATCCAGAAGATCTTCAGGACCTTTGTGGGGTATCGAACCGATCTGGCCTACGCGGAACTGGCCGCCCTTTCGGACCATCCCCTGGCAAAGAGCCTTCACCGCGTGAAGCCCCAGTTTCTCACGGCCGTGG
The DNA here is from genome assembly GCA_015489295.1 of Caldifarciminota bacterium. The sequence goes on along the minus strand of WGAB01000072.1, from coordinate 6,123 downwards.
AGTTCATGGACTTTCTGCCCCAGTTCGACGATGAGGAACTGCGGGAGAAGCTTCGGCCCCACCTGGAGGGGCTCCAGGCCTTCGTCCTCCCCCTGAAGGATGTTCGGGGTCCCGTGGGGATCATGTTCGGTGCCCGAACCCGGCCCTTCACCCGGCGGGAACGGAAACTGCTGGAGTACCTGGTGCCGGTGCTGGGACGCCTCTGGCGGAACGCTCAGGTGGCCGAGGAAACCCGCGTCCTGCGAGATTTATTGGCCCGGCTCCAGCACTTCCTCGCCCAGGCCCTCCAGCGCCCCTCCAAGGAGCGCCTGCTGGAGGAAGCCTTTGCCCTGCTCCAGGACTTTACCGGCGCCTTCAAGGTGGCCTGCTACCTGCGGGAGGGCGAAACCTACCATCTGGCCGCCCACCGGGGGCTGAGCCGGGAGTTTACGCTGCGGTTCGCCGAGGCTCGACCTGGAGATACCCCGGTGCTCCTCGCGGCGGAAACGCGGGAACTCGCGGTGGTGCAGCACGTGCCCCGGGAGGTGGCCGAACTGAGCCCGGAAGACCGAAACGAGGGGTACTACTCCCTGGTCAGCGTGCCCATCTTTGAACAGGGGGAACTGGAAGGTGTGCTGACCCTGCTGTTTGCCAAACCCTGGCAGGGTACTCCGCTGGTTCAGCAGATCCTGAAAATCACCGCCCAGTTCCTGAGCATCGCCCTGCGCCGGGCTGAACTGGAAGAATTGAACCAGCGGCAACTGGCGGTGCTGAAACGGTTTACCGAGGTGCTCCAGCGGCTCACCTTTCCGTTTCCGCCCGATGAGCTGGTCGAAAATTTCGTGTCCGTGCTCCTGGAGATTCCCCTGTACCACCACGTGGGGGTGTGGGATGTCGATCCCCTGCGCAAGGAACTGCGCATCAAAACCTTCCGGGGGATTCCCCTGCAGGTAAACCGGTTCACCTGGCCGATGGATCGGGGGCTTTTGGGCAAGGCCGCCCGCACCGGCGAAACCGTCTGGGTGAACGACACCACCAAGGACACCGACTTTGTCACCCTGCTGCCCAAGGAATGGTTCCCCTATTCCGAGATCTGTGTGCCGCTAAAGGACTTTCGGGGTGAGGTCTTCGGGATCCTCCAGGTCCAGAGCCGGCTCCGGCGCGCCTTCACACCCCACGATGTCTACTTCCTGGAGGCCATGGCCGCCATCTTCTCGCTGCTGTACCAGTCCTTTGAAATGCACCAGCGCATGGTTCGCCGGCTCCAGTTCCACGATGCCGTGTACCGCTTCCTGAAGCAGAGCCAGGTCCTGGACGTGGGCCGGGTGGAAATGGAGATCCAGAAAACGCTGGAGGAGGTGGTCCCCGGCGAGATCCAGGGGTTCCTGCTGTTCCGGGATCCCCTTCGCCTGGAGTGCCGGTACTGGCCCGCGGATCCCTCCCGGGAAAAAACGGTGGTGGATTACCAGGTGATCCACCCCCAGTTCCTGGAATGGTTGCACCGGGGGCCCCTGGTGGAGCTGCCGGCGGATCTCCGGTTGCTTTCGGTTTCCCAAAACCTCCGGCTGCCCCTGCCGGAGGCCTGTAAACACCGGTACCTGTATATCCTTCGCACGGGGCCGAACCCGGTGGCGGTATACCTGCTGTGCACCTCGGTTCCCCTGGGCGCTGCCGTCCGGGTGCAGTTGCAGGAACTGGCGCCTCTGGCGGCCCGGATCCTTTACAACGCGCAGCGATACGAAGAGGAGGCCGAGAGCCGACGGGCCCAGGAAACCATCCTGGAGTTTGCTCCCGACTGGATCCTGTCGGTGGATCCCGAAGGGACCATCCTCTATTCCAATTACCGGGCTTTCCAGGCGCTGGGCAAACCGCCAGAGTCCCTGGTGGGCAAGAAGCTGCAGGAGGTGTTTCCCCTGTGGCCCGTGGAGAACTACCTGAAAACCCTGCAGGATCACGGCGTGTTGCCCCCCACCGAGGTGGCCCTGCAGGAGTCGCCCAACGAGGAACCCTATGCGCACTGGAACCTGGCCGGGTCCCGCACCCCCACCGGCCAGTACGTTTTGATCCTGCGGGATGTATCTGCCCTGGGTCGGCCCGGCCTGGAGCCGGTGGCCTTCCTGTCCAGCGCCGTGGCCGAACTGGCCGCCGGCGTGGCCCACGAGATCAACAACCCCCTAACCGGCGTGCTGGGCATCGTGGACTACTGGCTGAGCCGGGGTGAACTCCCCGATTCCCTGAAAAAGGATCTGCAACAGGTAAAAAACCTGGCCGCCCACGCCTCCTTTATCGCCCGGGACCTTTTGACCCTGGCCACGGACAAACGCCGGGTGAAGCCGGAGCCCTTTGACCTGGATCGGGCCGTCGATCAGGTGCTCGAGATCTTCGACCGCCAGCTGACTATGGTGGGGGTGGAGGTGGAACGCAAGAAACGCGCCCATCGACCGATCTACCTGTGGGGCTATGAGGGCGAGATCCAGCAGGTGGTGGTCAACCTCCTGCTGAACGCCCGGGACGCCATCCGGTACAGCCGCAAGGGCGACCGGGTGGAGGTCATCACCGATGTGGAACCCGGGGTGGAGGGCGACTACGCCGTGCTCATCGTGCGGGACAACGGCCCGGGGATCCCCCAGGACCAGTTGCCCCGGATCTTTGCGCCCTTCTTTACCACCAAGCCGCCGGGCAAGGGAACCGGCCTCGGCCTGACCCTGGTGGCCCGGATCGTTCGGGAGCACAAGGGCACCATCGAGGTGGACTCCCAGGAGGGCAAGGGCACCACCTTTACCATCCGCCTGCCCCTGTCGCCCGAGGCCCGGGTGCCCCGGGAAGAGGAGCGGCGTCCCCGGATCCTGGTGGGCGAGTTTGAGCCCTTCCTGAGCCGGAGCATCATTCCGGCTCTGCAGAAGTGGGGGTTCGATGTAGAGGTGGCCACCGATGGCGCCACCCTCATGGAGTATATTTCCAGCCGGGTCTACGACCTGGCGCTGGTCAATACCGGCCTGCCTGGCTTTTCGCTGGAAGCCTTTTACAGCTGGCTTAAGCGCCGGCGTCCCGATATGGCAAGCCGGTTGGCCCTGGTGGTGGACGAGGTGCCCCCCAAGGAACTCCTCAAGGAACTGGATGCCAACGATGTGGTGTTCCTCCTTAAACCCGTGTCGCTTACCCTGATGGTGGGCACCGTGCTCTCGTACTTCTACGTGTACCTCCTGGACAAGCGGGCCAAGGCCGCAGCCGAACGACGGAAACGCCAGAAGAGCCAGCAAAAGGCCGCTTCTGCCGATTCCTCCTCCGAGCAGAAGACGTCGCAGGAATCCACCGAATCCTCCGAGGACCAAGAGGACCGGTGAAGTTCCCTCCGGCCCTGCTGCACACCTCCCGCGGGGCAGCCTGGTACCTGGTGCACCGGGTGACCGAAGAGGGGGCCTGGCTGGGCCGCATCCTGGTGGCCGTGCTGCAGAACCTGCCGGCCGGCCCTGCCCGTCGCCGTGCCACCGAGCTCGCCTACGGCACCGTGAAGTGGACCCTGTACCTGGACTGGGTGCTGCAGCAGCAGGTGCACGGCGGCCTGAAACGCCTGGATCCACCGGTGCGGAGCCTGCTGCGCCTGGGCGCCTACCAGATGCTCAAGGGCGGGGTGCCGGCCTATGCGGCTGTAGACCAGACCGTGGACCTGGCCCGGCGTGAAGCGCCCCAGGCCGCCGGCCTGGTCAACGCCGTGCTGCGGCGCCTGGCCCGCGGCGCGCCGGACCCGCCCCATCCCTGGATCGCCTGGTCGGTGCCCCGCTGGCTGTACCTGCGGTGGCAGCAGCGCTGGAGCCCGGAAGCCCTGGAAACCTGGCTCCGATATTACCACAGCGCGCCACCCCTGTACCTGCGGGTGAACACCCTGCAAACCTCCCGGGAGGCCCTGCAGGCTTTCCTGCAGGAAAGAGGGGTGGTCGCCGAACCCGTGGACTGGCCGCCGGAAACCCTGCGCCTGGACCGCCATCCCTGGGAAATCCCTGATCTGCCGCCTGGCTGGTACTACGTGCAGGACCGGGCCACCCAGGCCCTGGTGCATCTTCTGGCCCCGGAACCCGGCAGCCGGGTGGTGGACCTGGCGGCGGCCCCCGGAGGCAAGGCCACCCACCTGGCGGCCCTTATGCAGAACCAGGGCCAGGTGATCGCCGTGGACCGGCATTGGGGTCGTGTTCGGACCCTGCAGCAGGTGGCCCGGCGGCTGGGGGCTTCCATCGTGGTCCCGGTGGTGGCCGACGGCCGGAGCTTCGCCCTCCGCACACCGGCCGACGCCGTGCTGCTGGACGCCCCCTGCACGGGCCTGGGCACCCTCCGCCGCAAACCCGAAATCCTTTTGCGGCTTCGGCCCGAACGGATTTCGGCCCTGGCCCGTCTGCAGCAGCAACTTCTGGCCAACGCTGCCCAATTGGTTCGGCCGGGCGGCACCCTGGTGTACGCCACCTGCACCACCGAGCCCGAGGAAAACGAGGCCCAAGTGCAGCAATTCCTCAAATCTTTCAGGGAATTTCAGCAGATTCCGGCTGCCGAGCGGGTACCCGAGGCCTGGACCGAGGGCCCCTTTTTCCGGTCCCACGGGCCTTTGCACGACTGCGACGAGATCTTCGGCGCCCTCTTTCGACGCCAATCGACGCCGGTTATAATTGGCCTCTGAAAGGAGGTTCCGATGAGAGCCTTGAGACCGTTCGCGTGGGGAATCGGGGGGGTGGGGATCCTTCTGCTCCTGGTGGGCTGCATCAAGCCCCCGGAATCTCCCAAGGCCGGCCTCCTTGTCGGCCGGGTGCTCCGCCTGCAACAGGAAACCGCCATCGAATCGGTTAAAGTGAGCACCATTCCTCCGGTCACCTACCGGTACACCGATGCCAACGGCGCCTTTGAACTCTCCCTGTGTCCCCGAACCTATGAACTCGTGTTGCAAAAGGACCCGGTGACCCTGCCCCCGGAAACCCTCGTGGAGGCCGAATGGCTGGATACCCTGGTGGATACCCTCACCTGGGACACCACCCTGCTTCACAAGCGGTTCGTCACCATTGTGGAAAGCGTGGAGGTGTTCCCCGATACCAGTATCCCCGGCCTGGAAGTGCGTGAGAACGAGACCACCGATCTGGGCAACCTGCTGATTCCCGTGGTGGACAGCGCCAACCTGTACTCCGACACCCTGGTGGACACCCTGCAAACCCGCTGAAGGAGGGAACCATGCGTCGCGATTTCTTGCGAATCCTGGCTGTGTTGGCGCTGGTGGGCTGGGCCTGCGCCGGCGAAACCGGCAAAATCGTGGGGCGTGTCGTGGACGCCCAAACCGGCGATCCCCTGCCCGGCGCCAACGTGTACATTGAGGGCACCACCCTGGGTGCCGCCACCGACGTAGACGGCTTCTTCATGATCCTCCATGTGCCCCCGGGTACCTACGATGTCACCGCCAGCATGGTGGGCTACGCCCCCATGACCGTCAAGGGCGTCAGGGTCATCGTCGACCTTACCACCGAGGTCAACTTCCAGCTCAAGCCCGAGGCCATCGAGGTGGAGCCTGTGGTGGTCACCGCCCGGGAGCCCGTGGTGCGCAAGGACGAAACCTCCACCATGATCGTGACCGACCGCGCGGAGCTCCGCACATTGCCGGTGGAAGACGTGTCCCAGGTGATCTCCATTAAGGCGGGCATCACCCAGGACCCCGGCGGTGGCATCCATATCCGCGGCGGTCGTTCCAACGAGGTGGCCTATTACCTGGATGGCATCCCCATCACCGACCCCTATCTTTCCAGCCAGGGGATCCAGGTGGCCACCAACACCATCGGGCAGCTGGAACTCATCGCCGGCACCTTCAATGCGGAATACGGCAACGCCATGTCCGGTGTGATCAATGTCGTTACCCGTGAAGGCGGCCCCAAACTGGAGGGCTATGTGGAGGCCTACAGCGGCGACAAGGTGTCGACCCACACGGATTACTTCCCGCATGTGGACCGGGTGAATCCGCTGTCCAACAAGCACCTTCGCTGGTCGCTCTCCGGCCCGCTGGGCCGTTCCAAACTCCGCTTCTTCCTGGGCGGCAATGTGGTCAAGGACGAAGGCTGGCTCTTTGGGGTCAACAAGTACCTGCCCACCGACACCCAGTACGACAGCACCGGCAACGGC